>JANMMX010000456.1:0-5165 GCA_031373605.1 Allobosea sp.
ACGCTTCTGGCGGTGGCCTTCACCAGCGTTCCGCTGCTGGTTGTGCTGCTTGTCGCTGATGCGCATGTCGCAGGCCATGTCGCCCTTGTCTTCCGCATCCTTGATGTTCCGGTGCAAATCATTGCGGCAGTGATCTCGCCGGTTGCCATGAACCGATTTCACTTGAACCGGGGTCACTTCCTGAGCGTGCATGCACCGATGCTCGTTGGCGGGTTGCTTGTGGCCGTCACGGGAGTGTTTGGCAGCATTTGCCTGCTTGCCGTGGTCATCGAGCCCTGGCTAGCTGACACCAGTTGGGCCGGGCTTTCGGACTTCCTGCCTCAGATCGCATTTTTCCAGGCCAGCATCGCACTGGCAATCCCGTTGATCGAGATTGCCAACCTGCGCAGCAACCAGCGCGCCCTGCTGATTGTTCAGGTGCTTGCTGTTGTCGCGATCATTCTGTTGGCAGCAACAGTGAGCGACTGGCAAACAGCCATCATCGCTTTCTGCTGGGTTGCCGCTCTCCGCGCGCTCCTCCTGGCGGTTCCGCTCCTGGGCTGGCGTGCGGCCCGGTCTGATACAGTATCAGGCGCCCATCAGACCGCGCACATGCGCAGCCGCTGAGCCCGCAAGACCCTTGAGGTCGTATCCGCCTTCCAGCACAGAGATGACACGGCTTTGGCATTGGCGCGCAGCAAGCTCCATCAGGGCTTCCGTTGCCCAGACAAAGTCCTCTTCGGTGAGGTTGATGTTGGCGAGCGGGTCGCGCCAATGGGCATCAAAGCCCGCTGAGATGATGAGCAAGTCTGGCGCAAAGGCTTTCAGTCCTGGCAGCACCAGGCTCTCGAAAGCTTCGCGGAACTGAACACCATCATCGCCCGCCCGCAAGGGCGCATTGATGATGTTGCCATGGAGCCCGCGCTCTGAGGCGTCACCCGTGCCGGGATAGAGCGGCGCCTCATGGGTCGAGGCATAAAGCACGCTGGCATCATCCCAGAAGATGTCCTGTGTGCCGTTGCCGTGATGCACATCCCAGTCGATGATGGCCACACGGGCCACCCCATGCGCTTTCTGGGCGTGGCGTGCTGCGATGGCCGCGCTGTTGAAAAAGCAGAAGCCCATGGCCTTGTCTCGCTCGGCATGGTGGCCGGGCGGCCGTGTCAGGCTGAAGGCATTGGTGGCCCGGCCGGTCATCACCGCGTCCACGGCGGCAACAGCTCCGCCAACCGCGTGGAAAGCGGCAGCCAGCGTGCCAGGCGTCATCGCCGTATCGGCGTCAAGCTGTGCGAGCCCGTCGGACGGCGAGGCAGCCACGATGCCCGCGACATGGGCTGGCGTATGGCAAAGAAGCACCTGCGCGGGTGTGCCGATCGGCGCATCTTCGCGCAACAGGGCAGCAAACCCTGGCCCGGAAAGTGCGGCCACGATGGCGCGAATGCGATCAGGCCGCTCGGGATGGCCTTGCCCGACATCATGCGCAAGGCAGGCGGGGTGAGAGAGAAGCAGCGTTGTCATAACCTCAGCGTTGTCTCGAAATGCCAAGATTTGCAATGCTTGACTGCCGACTTGCACGCAGCCGCAGGATGAACGTCATGAATTCTTAAACCCTTGTTCACCATGATCGCAGAATTCGCGAATCTGGATTTGAACATGCGCAAAGCCCATCTTGCTCTCCTCGCTGCCACATTGGCGCTTGCCGGCTGTAATTATCGCGGCATCGGCACGCCGGACCTGTCCAGCCGCGATGTCGAATATATGGCGCTCGTACCCAACTTCGAGCATCACATCACGCAGCTGCCCTGGGACATGCCCTATGAGAGCAGCGAAAAACCCGGCACCATCATCGTCGATACCAAGGAGCGCTTCCTCTATTTCATCAAGGGCGACAACCGCGCCATCCGTTATGCCGTGGCAGTCGGCGACGAGGCCTTCGGCTGGACCGGCATCTCCACCGTCCAGCGCAAGGCGGAATGGCCGCGCTGGACGCCACCGCCGGAAATGCTGCGCCGCTGGCCGCACCTGGCCCCGCGGGCCGGTGGCATGGAAGGCGGCCCGGAGAACCCGCTGGGAGCTCGTGCGCTCTATCTCTACCAGGGCAGCCGCGACACGCTCTACCGCATCCACGGCACCAATGAGCCGGAGACCATCGGTCGTGCCGCCTCATCCGGCTGCATCCGCATGCGCAACATTGATGTGGTCGATCTGCACAACCGCGTGACAGAAGGCGCGAAGGTGATCGTACAGTGAGGGCAGCAGACCAGGCGCGCTAGCCCAGCTCGATCCAGACAATCTCGGGCGGTGCGCCCAGCCGGAAGGGTGGGCCGCTCGTGCCAAGCCCGCAGGACACGATCAGGTCGCGCCCGTCTTCCTGCACATGGCCATAGGCAAAGCGGTTGCCAAACTGCGATGGCACATAGGGCGACCAGCCGAAAAGCCGGATCTGCCCGCCATGGGTATGGCCTGACAGCGTCAATGACACGCGCTCCGGCACCTTGACGAAAAGATCCGGTTCATGCGCCATCAGGACAACCGGCGCATCATCGGTCACTTGCGCCAGTGTGCCCTCGAGATCATCGAGCCCCTGTTGCCAGTTGCGCCCGAGCCGGAAGGCGATCTGGTCATCCACGCCAGCCAGCCAGAAGCGCTGCCCATCCTTCGACAGGGAAAGCGCCTTGTTGAGCAGCATGGGGATGCCACGGTCAATCAATGCGCGGCTGGCCGCAGGGATGCCGGTGCGTGGCCGCTGGAACTCCGGATCATCCCAATATTCGTGATTGCCGGGAATGGCGAAGACACCAAGCGGCGCTGACAATCCTGCCAGCAACGGCGCCCAATCGGCAGGGGTCAGATCGTGCACGTTGCGATCAATACGCGTGACGTAGTCGCCCAGCAGCAGGATCAGGTCCGGCTTCAGCGCATTGGTTGTCTCGACGATGGTGGCCACGCGTGACAGCGGCATGTGCACGCCACCGCAATGCAGGTCACTGAGGGCGGCTATTTTCAGCTTGAGACCAGGCGTCCAGCCACGCGGCGTCAGCCGGTAGGGCGTGATGCGCGGCGCGCTGGAGGGCAGCTGGTAGGCCCCGTAGGCACTGGTGCCGATGCCAGCGAGGCCAAGACCGGCGAGCAGCTTCAGGAAAGTGCGGCGGTCAAACATCTTTGCAGGCCTTGTCCGTGCAAGGGGCTGAGGCCCGGGCTTGCGCTCTCAGTCGTCGAAGCCGTTGCGCAGGATGGCTGGGACGTCTCGCGGCGAGAGCGCCTTGGGCACAGCGCTGCGCCGTGTGCCGGCAGCCACAGCAGCAATGCCGATGGCGCGGAAGCGCGGCGCATAGACCTGCCGGGCGGCATCATCGTGGAAATTGGCACTGCGGGGGTTTTCGCGGCGGGTCTGGACAGGAGGCATTGTATCTCTCGGTTTGCTCCGGGGCGAAGGCCCACGGAAAGAATGTCACAGTGCGGCAGGAGCGTCGCTCAATCTGCCCCTGTTCGCCCGTCTCCTTGGCATCATGAAAATGGACAAAACATGGCGAGACAGGCGCGCTCTCATCCCGAAACGATACATTTTACGCGTTAACGCCTGCTTAACCGTCCCCAGATGCGGGCTCGGTAAACCGACATATCGATAAAATGCGATCATTCCGGATAAGGAGCCTCTCAGACACTCCAGCCATGTTCCGCAACGAAGAGTAGGTCAGACTGGCCTGTGGAAGCTGGGAAAAGAAGATGTCCAAAGAAGCTGCGACCGTCGCGCCATTGTCAGGCGCAAACCTGATCCGAAATGGATCATTCGAGAATTTTGCCGGGAACTCGGCCAAGTTTTCCGGCTGGACCGGCCTTCAGACTCTGGAGGGCTGGACGCTGGAAGGCGCCTACAACAAGGGCTACAACTGGTTCGAGATGCATGCGAACGGCTATAACGGCGTGAAAGCCGATGGCACAGCTATGCTCGACATGGGCACCAGCCCTGGCAACGTCACGATCTCGCAGCAGATCGACGGCCTCAGCACCGGTGCAAAGTACCAGCTGAAATTCTCGATCGCCAATGCAGGTGGCGAAAACGCGATCTCCGTTGCACTCGGTGGTGTTGATCTGGGTGTCTTCAAGGCCTCGGGCAAGACCATGGAGACGTTCACGATCAACGTCGAGGCCAGGCTTGCAACAGAAAAGCTGGTCATCAAGGAAATCGGCAAGGCGGACAACACCGGCACCTATCTTGATGCGGTGAGCTTCGTGAAGGTTGCGCCATCCGCTGCTGAACTGGAAGCTGCCGAGCGCGCAGTTGCTGAAAAAGCTGCAGCCGAACGTGCAGCCACCGAGAAGGCCGCTGCGGAGAAAGCTGCGGCCGAACAGGCCGAAGCTGAAAAGCTTGCTGCAGAAAAAGCCGCTGCTGAGGAGGCTGCTGCGGAGAAAGCGGCTGCCGAGCTTGCGGCTGCAGAGAAGGCTGCTGCGGAAGAAGCTGCGGCCGAACAGGCCGAAGCTGAAAAGCTTGCTGCCGAGAAGCTCGCAACCGAACAGGCTGCTGCCGAACTCGCAGCCGCCGAGAAGGCTGCCGCTGAGAAGGTCGTGGCTGACAAGCTTGCGGCTGAACTGGCTGCAGCCGAAGAGCTGGCGCGCACGGTTGAGGGCACGAAGGGCAATGACGAGATCTACGCCGCCAAGGGTGTGGACAAGATCTCCACAGGCGAGGGCAACGACTTCATCATCTCGAGTGCCAGTGGCGCGAGCGTTGATGGTGGTGCTGGCTTCGACACGCTGAGCTATCTCGATCAGGGCGGCGACAAGGGCATCTTCATCGACATGGAGAAGGGCTACGCCACCAACACCTTCGGCAGCGAGGATCGCGTCTCGGGCGTCGAGAAGGTGCTTGGCTCCTGGTTCGATGACGAGATGCACGCGGCCTCGGCAGGCTCGATCCTCGATGGCCAGGATGGCAGCGATGCGCTCAATGGCCGTGGCGGCAAGGACATGATCCTTGGCGGCGCCGGCGATGACAAGCTCTTCGGTGGCACCGAAGAAGGCGAGGCACGCAATGGCCAGGGCGACACGCTCGTCGGCGGCCATGGCGATGACTTCATCGATGGCGGTGCCGACGGCTACAATGTTGTGGATTATTCACTCGATGGCGGCACGCGCGCCATCTCGGTCAACCTCGCCAGCCAGACGGTCGAAGACACCTGGGGCAC
>JANMMX010000279.1:0-3497 GCA_031373605.1 Allobosea sp.
CCAGCATCACCAGCGTTGAGATGGCATTGGCCATGACAACCGTGAAAGCGGTGTCAGCATCCTTGTTCTTGTAGCTGGGCACAACCGTGCTGGTTGCCAGCGTGGCGGAGGCACCGCAAACCGCATTGGCTGCGCCGGCAAGCGCGCCATAGCCCGCCTCCTGGCCAAAAAGCCGTGCCAGCCAGATGGTGGCGGCAATCGTGATGGCCATGGAGGCCACCACCAGCGCAATGGTGCCAAGGCCAAGGCCCAGAATGTCGCCGAGTGCGATGCGCAGACCCAGCAGACCGATGGCGATGCGCAGGAGTTTTTTCACGCACCAGGTGATGCCCGGCTGAAAGCGCGCATCAGCCGCCACCCCATTGAGCGCAATGCCGATGAACAGCGCAATCACCATGGCCGGCAGGCTGAAACCACCGGTAAGGCGCTTCATCAGGGGCTCTGCAAGCACAGCCGCCACCGCGACGGCTGCAGACAGCAGGATGCCCGCAGCGTTCTTCTGCAGAAAGGCGGTAGTGGAGGCTGTCATGGACGCGCTCATGATGCGATCCCTGCCCCGTGCCCGCTGCGAGCGAGCCGCGCCAGCAGATAATCAACTTCCGCGCGCGCTGCCGGTGTGATGGCGCTGCCGGGCTTGCGCTGCGCGTCGGAGGCAATCATGCCGCGCTTCATCATCACATACTTGCGCACCGCCAGCCCGATCACCGGCTGCTGCTCGTAGCGCAGCAAGGGCAGATGGGCATCGAACAGGTCATGCGCCTCGTCGCGCTGGCCTGCCTTCATCAGCCGGACGATGCCGCTCAGCATTTCAGGGAAGGCATAGCCCGTCATTGCGCCATCGGCGCCGCGCTCCATCTCGAAATCAAGGAACAGGCCGCCATTGCCGGTGAGGATCGAGATCGGCCGCATCGAGCCGTCAGACTGGAATCCGCGCAGCGCCGAGATCTTCTCCAGCCCCGGCCAGTCCTCATGCTTGAGCATGACGCAGGACGGATTTTCCTGCACGATCTGGCGGATGACCTTTGGCGTCATCTGCACGGTCAGCGTCAGTGGATAATCCTGAATGACGAAGGGAATGTCGGCGCCAATCGCCTCGATCGCCTGGCGATAATAGCCGGTGATCTGGTCATCAGTGCGCAAGGTCGGTGGCGGCGCGATCATCACGCCGGCAGCCCCCATGTCCATGACCGCGCGCGAGAGCGTGCGCATTGCAGCGAAGCCCGGCGAGGACACACCAACGATGACCGGCAGCTTGCCCATGCCGGTGATGAAGCGCTGCGTGATGGCGAGTGACTCTGCGGCTTCCATCTTGGGTGCCTCGCCCATGATGCCGAGCACGGTGATGCCAGTGGCGCCAGCTGCCAGATAGCGCGCGATCAACGTCTCGATCGAAGCCTCGTCGATGCGGCCATCAGCATGAAACGGCGTCGGCGCAATCGGAAATAGGCCAGAGGCCGTGTGATCGAGCAACATGTGATGGCTATCCTTCAACCAAGGGCGCGAACTGAGCCTGCACGAGCGGGCGCAGGACGAGCGTGTGATACAGGATGGCCTTCGAACCGCAAGCACACAACCGGATCGGGCGCATGCGAGCAGCGCAGCCAACGCTGGCGATCAGACAAAGTAGTCCGGGTGCTCACGGGTCATCTGGTCGATGTCCGGGATCACGGCCCCCAGATGGGCAGAAACGGCGTCGCGCGCCGCCGCAGAATTGCCCTGACTGACCGCCTCGAGAATGGAGTTGTGCTCGATCATGACCCTCGCCATGCGGCCTGGCACGGGCAGTGTGAGCCGGCGACAGCGGTCAACCTGCATCTTCATGGTCTGGATCAGCCGCCAGACACCGGGCAAGCCGGCAGCCTCCGATATGGCGGCGTGGAAAGCTTCATCTGCCTCGTGAAAAGCCTGCTGGTCACCTCTGGCGGCGGCCGCGGCCTGATCGGCGATTGAATCTTGCATGGCAGCCAGCCCGGTCGCCGTTGCGCCAGCCGCTGCCCGCTCGGCAGAAAGGCACTCGAGTGCCTGCCGGATCGCGACAGCCTCCGGAATGCTCTGCACCGAGATGCGGCCGACAAAGGTTCCAGACTGCGGAAAGACCTCGACAAGGCCATCATCGCGCAGCCGGATCAGGGCCTCGCGCACGGGCGTCCGGCTGATGCCATAACGGGCGACGAGTTCTTTTTCACTAAGGGCGGAGCCGGGACTCAGCTCCATCGAAATGATGGCCTGGCGCAGATCGTTTTCAACGACGCTGGCGGCGCTGGCGCGCGCACCCGGACCCACAGAACCACGCGCCAACTTGCGCTCGCGGCGTGGCGCAGCACTTGCCGAGACCAAATCGTTTCGGGCTTCTGGCTCCGGCATTCAGCGTCTCGCTCCATCGATTGACATACTGATATATTAGTATATCGAAGCTGCCAAGATGCCTTTGTGTCTGCAAGAACGAGTTCGGGCTTTCATTGGCTATCCGTCAAATCTGGTCATTTTTGGCTGGTTTGACGCATTTGCGGAACCGAGGGCTGTTGATCCGGATGCCTCTGCACCAAGACAGGCTTTTCCCAGCTGATCCTGCGACACGCGCTGTCGCGCGGCAACTGTTCGCGACGGTCGAAAAGCTGCCCGTCCTTTCGCCGCATGGTCACACCGACCCGCGCTGGTATGCGCTGAACGAGGCTTTTCCTGACCCTGCCACGCTGCTGATCCAGCCCGATCATTATATCTTCCGGATGCTTTACTCACAGGGCATTGCGCTGGAGGCGCTGGGCATTCCCCGCAAGGATGACGCACCGGTTGAACAGGACAGCCGCAAGATCTGGCGGCTCTTTGCCGATCACTGGTCTCTGTTTCGCGGCACGCCGACCCAGCTCTGGCTCGAGCATACGCTGGAGACGGTTTTCGATATTGCCCTGCCGCTTGGACCGAAGACTGCTGATGCGATCTTCGACAAGATTGCCGACAAACTGGGCACCCCTGCCCTGCGCCCGCGCGCCCTGTTCGAGACGTTCAACATCGAGGCCATCTCGACAACCGACTCCGCGCTCGACCCGCTGAGATGGCATGACATGATTGCCGCCTCAGGCTGGGGTGGTAGAGTCATCCCGGCCTATCGCCCGGACAATGTCGTCGATCCGGAATTCGAAGGGTTTGCGGCCAATCTCGATGCGTTTGCTCAGATCACCGGTGAGGACACGGGAAGCTTGCGGGGTTATCTTGCAGCCCACGCCAAGCGCCGCGCAGACTTCAAGGCGCGTGGCGCAACAGCGTCCGACCATGGCCACCGCACAGCGCGCACGGCCGACCTGAGCGCAGCAGATGCGAGCAAGCTCTTTGACAAGGTGCGCAAGGGTGCCTGCTCCCCCGATGAGGCCGATCTGTTTCGCGGCCAGATGCTGACAGAGATGGCACGCATGAGCCTCGACGACGGGCTCGTGCTGCAAATCCATCCCGGCAGCTTCCGCAATCATAACAGCCAGATCTTTGCCGAGTTCGGGCGCGAT
>JANMMX010000012.1:0-2036 GCA_031373605.1 Allobosea sp.
AGCGCCATGGCCTTGATGACCATGTCATTGACCGAGAGCTTGTAGGCTGGCTTGCCGCCCTGCTCGGGTGCCGCCGCGTTCAGCTCGGTGCGCAGCTTCAGCAACGCGTCGATCTCGCAATCCAGCGTCAGATAGAAATGCGGCACGGTCTGCTTTGATTCAAGCAGACGGCGCGCGATGACCTTGCGCATGCTGTCATGCGGGATTTCGGTGAAGGAACCCGGCGCAAACAGCTTGCGCACCATCTCTTCCGGCATGCCGGTGGCCATGGCTGTTGCTGGCGCCGCACTGGCGGGCTTTGGCGCGGCAGCGGCAGGCACGGCAATGGGTGCAGGCGCGGCCTTGGCGCCGCCGCCCAGCTTGGCAGCAGCCACATCACGCTCGACCACGCGGCCATGCGGGCCCGTGCCCGCAATCTGCGACACGTCGAGGCCCGCTTCCTTCGCCAGACGTTTGGCGAGCGGTGAGGCGAAGAGTTTCGCGCCAGATGCAGCAGGTGCTGGTGCAGCTATGGCAGCTGCCGCGACCGGCGCAGCGGCAATTGCAGGCGGCGCTGGAGCAGCAGGAGGCGCAATAACAGGTGCCGCAGCGACTTGCGCGCCGGGAGCAGCAGCAGCACCTTTGGCTGCCGCCGCCACATCCTCGCCATCCGATGCGATGATGCCGATCAGCGCGTTGACGGCCACATCGGCTGTGCCGGCCTCGATCACGATCTTGGCCAGAATGCCCTCATCGACGGCTTCCACTTCCATGGTGGCTTTGTCGGTCTCGATCTCGGCAATGACATCGCCGGATTTGACCCTGTCGCCCTCTTTCTTGAGCCATTTGGCAAGGTTGCCCTTTTCCATGGTGGGCGAGAGCGCGGGCATCAGGATGTTGACGGGCATGAGGGTCAGCCTTCGGAAGCGGGAATGGTGCCAGGCGCGGCATCAAACGGGAACAAATCAGACAGGGGAAAAGAGATGGCATCAAACGGCATATAGCTCACTGGCTCATCGGCTTCGGCGACGCCGACAAGCAGCCATTTTCCGGCCACAAGCTGGAAGGTTTCAAGTGACCGGGTCCGAGGATCGAGCAGCCAAAGGAAGGCGACGCCCGCCTCACCATAGATGCGGCGCTTGGCATTGCGGTCGAGCATTTCAGTTGAAGGCGACAGGATCTCGCAGATCCAGTCGGGCGACAGAGTCAGGAAGGGCTCATCAGGAATGGTCGGCATCCGCTCGCGCCGCCAGCCCGCCAGATCAGGCACAACAACGTTGCCACCCAGATGCAATTCCGGCTCAGACATGAATATCCAGCCGCCCGGCCCGCCAGAGCCTTTCTGGAATGGACCTGTCAACTCAAAGCCAAGCGCATTCGAAGCGATTGCATGCTTAGGCACCGGCCGCGGATGTGTCTCCAGCGCGCCCTCGATGAGCTCAGCCACCATATGGGAAGGGGCATTCAGCACATCGGCATAAGTGGCGCGTTGGGTGGCGGGCTTTGGCATAGATAACCTTGTTCGGAACGTGAGCTTTGCGAGGGGGCCCTACAATCAATTAACCTTCATCTCACCGATAGGTCACAGCACGGCAGGCTGCGATAACCTCGCCAACATTCGGCAAGGCCAGCTTTTCGAGATTGGCGGCGTAAGGCATCGGCACGTCCTTGCCGGTGACACGGATCACCGGCGCATCGAGATAATCGAACGCCTCCTCCATGATCCGCATGCCGATCTCGGCGGTGACGCCGGACTGCGGGAAACCTTCCTCCACTGCGACGCAGCGCCCGGTCTTCTTCACCGAAGCGATGACGGTGGCCATGTCCATCGGGCGGATGGTGCGCAGATCGACGATCTCGGCATAGATATGCTTCTTTGCCAGTTCCTCGGCGGCCTTCAGCGCATAGGTGATGCCGATGCCGAAGGACACGATGGTGACATCCTTGCCCGGACGGATGACCTTGGCCTTGCCGATGGGCAAGACGAAATCATCCATCTTCGGAACCAGCGAAGTCTGGCCATAGAGGATCTCGTTCTCGAGGAAGACAATCGGGTT
>JANMMX010000015.1:0-1930 GCA_031373605.1 Allobosea sp.
ATTCTTCTGCTCTCGCCCGAATTCCAGCGGAGGTGAACATGACCGATCTGCATCATGATGATGACGATGGCTGCGAGGCCATGACACCCAGCCGCCGCGCGGTTCTGGGGGCGGCCGGTGCACTCTTCGCCTGGTCCTTCGTGCCGAAAATGGCTTATGCGGCACCTGGCGCGCGCGACCCGCGCTTTGTGCTGGTGATCCTGCGCGGGGCCATGGACGGGCTGTCAGCCGTGCCGCCCATTGGTGACCCGGATTATGCAGCGCTGCGCGAAGGCATTGCGCTGACGAAGGATGGGCCAAATGCTGCCCTGCCGCTTGATGGCTTCTTCTACCTGCATCCGGCGATGCCGAACCTCGCGCGGCTCTACAAGGCAGGCCATGCCAACATCGTCCATGCCACCTCGACCGGGTATCGCCAGCGCTCGCATTTCGACGGACAAGACGTGCTGGAAAGCGGCCAGCCGGGGCCGGGACAGACCGAGTCAGGCTGGCTGAACAGGCTGATCGCGAGCCTGCCACAAGGCGAGATGATCTCGAAAAAGGGCGCACTCGGCATCGGCGCCGTGCCGCCGCTGGTGGTGCGCGGGCCTGCGCCTGTGCTGGGCTGGGCACCGCCCACCCTGCCCCGCGCGGGCGATGACCTCATCCAGCGCATGGTCGATCTCTATGGCCAGAAAGACCCCGTGCTGGCGAAAGCGCTGGCCCGCAGCATCGAGACCGAGAAGATCGCCAGCCGTCAGGGCATGGCAGGCGAGGCGATGCGCGCCCGTGGCGGGCCGGACAACAGAGAGGGCATGAAGCGCATTGCCGAGGGCGCCGCGCGTCTGGTCAACGCCGATGACGGCCCGCGCATTGCGGCGCTCGCTTTTGAAGGCTGGGACACCCACGCCAATGAGGGCGGCGCCACTGGCCGTCTGGCGCAGCTGCTCGGCGGGCTCGATGGGGCGCTGGCCGCGTTCGAGGACGGACTGAAAAGCCGCTGGAAGGACACCGTGGTGATGGTCGTCACCGAATTCGGCCGCACTGCCCGCGTCAACGGCACCATCGGCACTGACCATGGCACAGGCACCGTCGCTTTCATGATCGGCGGCGCTGTCAAAGGTGGACGCATCCTCACAGACTGGCCGGGTCTGAAGCTGGAAAATCTGCACGAACAGCGCGACCTGAAGCCGACAACCGACCTGCGTGCAGTGGCAAAGGGCGTGGTCAGCGACCTATTCGGCCTCTCAGGCGCTGTGCTGGCAGAAAAGGTGTTTCCGGGCACAGGTGGGCTCAAGCCGATGCAGGGGCTGGTGGTATGACCCGACTCCCGGACGGGTGCAGCGCAGCGGAACCCGATCCGGGAACCAGCGCAAAGACCCTTCGCGAAAGCGACTTTGCGTTTGCGAGCGTTCAAGCGTGCGCCGCTGATGCGGCGGGTTTCTGCGCTGGATTCCGGGTTCTGTTCCGCTCTCGGTCCACAGCCCCGGAAATCGCTTCTCACGCCCAGGCGCGCTCTTTCAGCTTGGCTTCATAGGCGTCGATCTGAGGCTTGCGCTCCAGCGTCAGCGCGATGTCGTCGAGGCCGTTCATCAGGCAATGCTTGCGGAAAGCATCGATCTCGAACCTGATCGCGCCGCCATCCGGCCCGCGAATTTCCTGTGCTTCCAGATCGACCGTCAGCGTCGCGTTGGCGCCGCGGTCCGCATCGTCCAGCAGCAAGTCGAGCTGCTCTTTCGTGACCTGGATCGGCAAAATGCCGTTCTTGAAGCAGTTGTTGTAGAAAATATCGGCGAAGCTGGTCGAAATGACGCAGCGAATGCCGAAATCGAGCAGCGCCCAAGGCGCATGCTCGCGCGACGAGCCGCAGCCGAAATTGTCGCCCGCCACCAGAATTTCGGCCTTCCGGTAGGCCGGCTTGTTCAGCACGAAATCCGGGTTCTCGCTGCCA
>JANMMX010000023.1:0-5856 GCA_031373605.1 Allobosea sp.
GTCGAGCCGCCGGACACCGTCCGCCCCGTCTTCAGCGCCTGCCAGCCTGCGCGCAGCATGGCGAGCGGATCAACGCCCCAATGCTGGTCAAAGCGCTTGTCCTCATAGACCTGCAGCAGCTTGAGAAAACGCGCATCGACCTCGTCAGCCGCCAGAGGCAAGCGCCAGCGTCCGCCTTCGGTGGCGAAGGCGCGCAACAGCCGTCCGTTGCGGTCAAGCACAACGGTGCTGTTGGCGGCCTCTGTCGGCAGGCCAGGGGCCTTGGCTGTGCCCAGCCATAGGCCCGCGATCAGCACAGCACAAAGGCCGAGCCCAGCGGTGCCAGTGATTGCCTTCGCAAGCTTGCGGCGGCCAGACATCGCGTTGTCAGCGCCCGGCGATGTCGATGCTGCCCGTCTGCGTGCGGGCAAAGATATCTGGGCGATACATGTCCTCGATCACGGCAGGAGGATGCACATAGCGGCCTGGCGCGACCGCACGCACCGTATAGGCCACCGAGAAGGTGGCGATGGCCGCGTTGTCGCGGTCGAAAGCGGCCACGAAACGGTCATCGCGGTATTCTGTCGAGACGGGCTCTGCATCGCGCTTCAGCCAGCTGAAACCCGCCATCTTGCCGCCTTCGACAAGGTTTGGATTGTCGATTTCCAGCCCGGCTGGCAGGTGGTCAACCAGCAGTATCCGTCCATAGCGCTTCTCCAGTTCGGTGACGGTGAGCACCACCACAAGCCGGTCACTCTGGCGGATGCTGGCGAGGTCCGCCTTCTGGCCATCGAGCCTGTGATAGGCGCGCTCCAGCCGGTAGCCGTTGCTGGCGGCCGCAATAGGCTCGACCGGGTTGCCGGTGACGCTGAGCACCAGTTCGACCGGGGCCTGCCCTGCATTGCCGATGCGCAGCGGCTTGCCCTCGAGTGCATCTGCAGAATCGGTACGTTGCAGCAGCCCGCGATGGGGTTGGCCGTCGACGGTCAGTTGCAGCGTTTCGGCCTGCCTGGCTGCGCCTTGCGCCGCCAGCAGCAGCCAGGCCTGCTCCTGCGTCGAGAGATAGCGCGATTGCGTGCGTGCCAGGCCAACCAGCGCAGCACTTTGCACGAGATCGCTGGTGCCAAGCCCGGCTTCCGATTGCAGCGCCAGAAGAGCTGCCGCATCGCGCAGCCGCGAGCCATAGTCGGCACGTGAGCTGGACGTTGCGTCGCGCTGCGAACCAGCCTCGGTTTGCGCCACGCGGAAGACGCGCTCGGCCCGGCCCTTGTCTCCCAGAAGGGCCAGCGCGCCGGCAATCTGGGCGCGTGCCAGCGGTGTCGAAAGCACATCGCCGCGCGTGTCGGCGATATAGCGCAAATCACCCATCATGCCGCGCCCGTTGCGGGCCAGCACATAGAGCGCATAGGCCAGCGCAGGCGCATCAGCTGCCACGAAATCGGGCTTGTTGATGACATGGTTGCGCAGCCGGTCGAGCCCGCTCTCGAAAGCGCGCGCGGTGACGGCAAAGCCCTTTTCGCGGGCGCGCGTCAGGAAGTCGAGCGCATAGGAATCAAGCCAGATGTCCTCACCGCCGACACTCCAGAGGCCGAAACTGCCATTCGCGTCCTGCCGTGACAGAATGCGATCCACCGCATCGCGGATGGTCTGCTCGACCTTGTCATCCAGCCCGAAACGCGCCCGCGCTGCCGGGCTGTCATAGGCCAGCAAGGGCAGGGCGCGGCTCACCGTCTGCTCGGTGCAGCCGTAGGGATAGCGGTCGAGCGCCGACAAAAGCGCACCAACATCGATGCCGCCATCACGCGAGACCGAAGTCGAGATCTTGCCTGAACCCGGCAGCAGGTCAGCAGCCAGATCAGCCGTCACATCCAGCGATTGGCCGGGCTCGATCCGCCTCACCACGCGGCGCAGCACGGCGTCCGAACCCGGCACCACCTGGATCGGCAAGGTGCGCTCGGCAGTGATGCCACCTGGCCCGGTAACCTTCAGCGTCACGCCGCCATTGCCGATGCCGGCCGCCGTGACAGGAATGGTCCATTCGCTCTGCCCGCCTGCTGCCAATGTTAGGCGGCGTGCCAGCGCGTCAGTTGGCATCAGCAGCGGCCCGCCCGGCGTCACCTGGACGTCATAGGCGCCAGCCGGCCCCTCGACATTGTCGATCCGCACATGGAAGCGCGAGCGGTCACCCACCGAGAGGAAGCGCGGCAAGGTGGGCTGCACCACCAGTGCATCGCGGATGATGACGTCGCTGGCGGCATGCCCGGCACGATCCTTGGTCCAGGCAGCGACCGCAACGCGCACCGCGCCGTCAAAGGCTGGCATGTCGAACGAGACCATCGCCTTGCCATCAGCACCGACCTTCACCACGCCCGAATAGCGCGCCAATGGAGCCTCGCGCGGCGGCGCAGCACCAGTATCAACACCGATATCGCCGCCGGAGCGGATCGCGCCGCGCGTGCCCTGCATGCCATCGATCAGGAACCCGTAAATATCGCGTATTTCAGCACCGATCTTGCGCTGGCCGAAGAAGAACTCTTCCGGCTTCGGTGTCTCGTGCCGCGTCAGGTTTAGAATGCCGATATCAACCGCAGACACGGTGATGAAGGCCTCGTCACCTGCCTGCAATCCAGCCAGTGTCACGGGCAGATCGAGCGTGCCACGTGGCCGGATGCGGGCAGGCGCATCGATCTTGACCTCGAGCTTGTGCGACGCCTGATCGATGCCGAACCACGCCACACCGAGTGCGCGTCCTGGCATGCGCTTCTGCGCCTGATCCAGCGGGCGATGCGCGAAGGCGACGAGATAGGCGCCCGCGCCCCATTCGCGCTTGGCGGGAATGGAAACGACGGTGCCTTCCGGCCCTGCTTCAGCCTGAATCCACTCATGCAGCTTGTCGCCGACAACGGCGATGGCGACTTTCGAGCGAATGCGAGGCTTTATCCGCACGCTCATCGTATCGCCAGCGTTGAAAGATGCCTTGTCGAGTGCAAATTCCAGCAGGTCCGGCGTGTCCGCCGTCATCTCGCCAGCATAGCCGACATTGAACGGCACCGAGGTCTGTGCGCTGCCCATGGCGACATCGAGCCGGTAGCTGCCCCAATCCACCGGTAAGGAGAGGCTTGCGGGCGCTGCTGCTGCCAGGTTGAGCGTGCCGTCAGAGATCAGGCGTGTCGTCTTGGCGCCCTCATAGGCCCAGCGCCCATCAGTGTAGAACCATTGGTAGCGCCGGTCGATCCGCGACAGCCGCCACGTCACGCCGGAACGCGTAAGCCGCGAGCCATCAGGGTTTGCACCGACCAGCTCGAATGCCGCCTGCGCACCCGCTGTCAGGCTCTCGTCCTTGAACAGCTTGCGCACAGCCACCACGGGTGCGTCAGGCAGGATAGGCAAGGTCACGCTGCGCTCCACGCCGCGCCCGCCAGCTTCGCCCACGCGCAGCTTGATGCGCGCTTCCAGCAGGCGTTGTGCTTCCTTCTCGGGTAAGGGCGCGACAACGCGCAGCTTGCCTTCGGCATCGGTGGTGCCCGCTTCCTCGATCTCCTGAGTCACAGGCTCGACGGTCTCGTCCGTCAGGCCCACAAGCCAGTCCTCAAGCCCCTTGATCGGCGTGGTGGTGGCAGCAGACACGGTGACATCGCCAAAGATCGCGAGCTCGCGGCCCGGCGCGCCGTAGAGATAGCGCGCGGAAAGATCGAGCGTGGCAGGCGCGCCCGGCTGGAGCACGGGTGCGGAAGGAGTCACCGTCACTTCGATACGGTCTGGAACATAATCCTCGACAAGGAACTTGGCTTCGCCGACCGGCTTGCCCTTGGGATCGGCATAGGCCTGCACGCGCCAGGTGCCGCGCGCTGCGCCTCCGAACAGCGAGAGCGAATGTGCCCGCCCGCCAGCGCCCTGGTCGTTGACGACTGCGCGGCGGTGCTCCACCCCGTCCGGCCGCTTGTAGATCAGCGTCAGCGGCAGGTTCTCGATGGCCTTGCCGGCAGCGTCGCGCAGCAGCGTCGTCACATGCACAGTCTCGCCCGGCCTGTAGACGCCGCGCTCGGGAAACAGCATGGCATCGAGCGCGCCGGGCGCATCACGGCCCTTCACACCCCTGTCGGAGAGATCGAAGGCCGCGCCGGTCACATCCAGCAGGCCGTAATCCCCCTTGCCATCGCTGGCGACGATGAGGGCAGGCGCCATGCCGTCCTGACCGCGCGACAGGCCGGGATCGAAACGCAGCAACCCGCGCGCATCAGTCCGGGCTGTGGCCAGCACCTCATTGTTTTTCGCCAGTAGCCGAATTTCGACATTGGTGGCCGCTTCAGCAGTGGCCAGCGAGCGCGCCAGCACATGCAGCCCGTCCAGCGCCTTGACGACGGTGAGACCGAGATCGGAGACGACAAACCACTGCGTCGCGACATCGGCCTCGAAGTCATCCGTGGCGGTGTCTGAATCGGACAGGCGTCGCAAGCGTGCGACCATGATGTGGATGCCGGGCTTCAGGTCGCCCACCGCCTCGTTCAGCGGGAAGGCCGTGACGACATCCTGGTTTAGATCAGCCTTGGTCGCGAGCTGGCCCGACCAGACCTTGGTGCCGTTCTCCTGCCGCAAGTTGCGCAGGCTTTCCGAATTGAGCTGGTTGAGAAAATCTTCCGAGTCAACCGTCGGCACAATCGAGCGATCGCCAATGCGGTAGATGTCGATCTCCACATTGGCGGTGTTGACAGTCGAGACCGGCAAACCCTCCTGGCCGTTGCGTGGCAGCACATAGTTGCGCCCGGTGAAGCGCACCGAAGGCGCGCGGTCCCGCACGTAGAGATCATAGTCTGCGCTGCGCAGCAGGGTCTCGCTGACGCTGGAGGGCAAGCCCTGCCGGAGCGTGACCTGATAGCGCTCGCCATGTTTCAGCCCCTCGATGCAGAGCTGTGAGGGATCAGCTGTCACGCTGGGATTGGGCAGGCCGCGCACCGAGACGAATGGCGCAAAATCGATCTTTCCACGCGCCAGAGGGTCAGAAAACTGGAAGCAAGCGCGCGGTGTCGCAGCGTCGGAATCAATCTTGTAATCGGTGATGCGGAAGCCGCGCTCGGCCCGCAAATCTTCATAGGTCTTGCGCAACTCGGCATTGTCCTGCGCGGCCAGACTGAGCCGATAGGCATCGAGCGCCGGGCGCCATGTCTGCCGTGCCTCGAACGCCTGCGCCAGCGCCGCCAGGGCGCGCGCCTCGTCCGGCCGGGTGCGGGAGCGCTCATAGGCGCCGTAAGCAGCCGTGATGGCGCGCGTCTGGTTGCTGTATTTCTGGCTCCAGTCAGTTGCAGCTGCCGCCACCGCCAGCGAGGCGCGCGACAGGGTCAGCCAGCCAGCCGGGTTCGCGGGTTCAGCCGCGATGGCACCTGTGGCCTGGTTGGCTGCGCGGGTGGGATTGCCGGCCCGGAAAGCCGTATCGGCCTCGGACTGCCAGACCGCGCCTGCCTTCACGCCAGCATTGGTCACTGTGCGGCGAAGCTCGGCCTCCAGCCGCGTGGCATCGCTGCGCAAATCGTCGCGCACCAGTGCTTTCTGGGTTTGCGCCTGCGCAAGAAAAGTTGCGTCACCAAGCCCTGAGCCGAGCAGACACAGCAGGAAAAGAGCCAGCTTCTGGCGCCAGAAGGATGCAATGCGCATGGGTCCGTCTCCCGTCAGTCCGGCGCAGATCGATGCCGGACCGGCTTTGGTTTCCGAAACGGCAGGCTAGTCCCTCTGTGTGACAAAGCAACCCGATTTGCGCACATCCTGTGCTTTTGGACGTGTCGCGAATGTGGGGCAGGAAACTGCTCGACAAGGCTGCCGTTCGGGCACATGTTGCCGCCGGTCGTGACAAGGTTTGGCTCTCGCAGGAGGCTCGAATGATGC
>JANMMX010000045.1:0-19513 GCA_031373605.1 Allobosea sp.
ACTGGCACTCGAGACCACCGAAGACGGCATTGCCTGCAACGGCGGCAACAAGGATGGCTGCAAGATCGGCAAGCTGGTCGACACCAAGCCCATGACAATCGTGAAGCAAACCGACGCCGATCTGGCAGCCGTGCGCACCGCCTTGACAGGGACAGTGCTGCCGGCATGGGTCAAGCGCTGTGGCGACAAATGTGGCGAGATCTACAACCGGATCGCTGCGCCGATCACCGGCATCAAGTTCGAGGCCAAGTGATTGTTTAGCCGAATAAATAATCCACTGCGCAGCCGGGTGCCGCGCAGTGGCTGGGCTGTTCTTCTTCTCAATCAATGTGGCTGGTGAGCAAGTTGCTCACCAGAGGCGGGGGCCTGACATGATCTCGAACCTTGCCAATGCAGCGACGCGGCTGCGGCACCTGCTGGAACATCTGACTTTGGCCATGGGATATGCGGCCGGTTGGGGTTTCATCTTGTGCGCCTTCTTCATTTCCTTCGATGTGGTGGCGCGAAAGTTTTTCGGGTTCAGCTCGCAGGCCACCACGGAAATCACCGCCTACATGCTGGCCATGGGATTGTCCTGGGGACTGGCGCATGCCCTGTCGATGCGGGCCCATGTGCGCATTGATCTGCTCATCAACAAGCTGCCTTTGCGCTACCGTCAATGGCTGCATCTGGCCAGCCTCGCGGCGCTTGGCATCTTTGCTGCCTTCCTCGCCAAGGCCTCCTACGATCTGGTCGACGAATCCCTGATGTTCCGCGCCACGGACACCAGCGTGCTGCGCATCCCGCTCGCATGGCCGCAAGGCATCTGGGCGCTGGGCCTGGGAGTTTTCGCGCTGACAATCCTCGTCATGTTCATCGAGAACCTGCTGCTGGTTCTGGCCGGGCGCGGCGCTGAAGCCGAGGCCAACCTGATGCCGCGCAGTTTCTCCGAAGACGTCGAGGAAGCGCTGGAAGCTGTTGGCGCCAAGGGAACACAAGCACCATGATTGCCATCGTCTTTCTTGTCGTTCTCCTGCTCATCATGATCGGCCTGTCGTTGACAGGTGCTGGGCCGCAGAACCTCGCCATTGGCGAAGTCGTCATGCTGATGGGCCTGTTCGGCGCCTTTTTCGGGGCCGGCATCTACATTGGCGCCGCACTTGGCGTGCTGGGGCTGATCGTCGGCTTCAGTTTTTCTGATCGTCCGTTCTGGCTGTTTCTCGGCCAGACTGTCTGGGGGCCCTCTTCCAGCTTCGTGCTTGTGGCAGTGCCACTGTTCCTGCTGATGGGCGAAATCCTGCTGCGGGCAGGGCTCTCCGACAAGCTCTATCGCGCGCTTAACATCTGGCTCAACCGGCTGCCTGGCGGCTTGCTGCACACCAACATCATGGCATCGAGCGTGTTCTCAGCCATATCCGGCTCGTCGGTCGCGACCGCCGCCACCATGGGCTCTGTGGCGCTGCCCTTCTTCAAGGGCACGCGCTATGACCCGAAAATGGTGATGGGCTCGCTGGCCGCTGGCGGCGCACTGGGCAATCTCATCCCGCCCGGCATTACCTTCATCATTTATGCGCTCATCACCGAGACCTCGGTGGGCCAGCTCTATCTGGCAGCCGTCGGACCCAGCATACTTGTTGTCCTGCTGTTCACGCTCGTGATCCTCGCCAAGGCGAAAACCGCTGCGCCGCGGGATGCTGATGCGCCGCGACTGCCGCTGTCGACGAAGCTGCGTGCGCTCTGGGATTTGCTGCCGACCATCCTGCTGATCCTGCTCGTGCTGGGCACCATCTATGGCGGGCTGGCGACGGCGACCGAGTCAGCCGCGCTTGGCGTGGTCGGCGCGATCTTCTTTGCGGCACTCGAGGGCAAGCTGTCGATGCGCATGCTGCATGCCTGCGCCGAGTCGACGGCGCGCAACACGGCGATGATCGGGCTCATCCTGTTTGGCGCCTATGTGCTGAATTACATCTTCACCGGGCTGGGCGTGCCGCAGACCCTGGCCAAGGTGGTCAGCGAGTTGCCTCTGCCGCCCTGGGCCATCATGGCGCTCATCATCGGGTTCTATCTGGCACTTGGCACCTTCATGGAGGGCTTCTCCATGATCATTACCACCATCCCGGTCATCTTCCCGATCGTGATGGGCCTTGGCTATGATCCGATCTGGTTCGGTGTCGTGGTCACGATGCTGGTCGAGATCGCGCTCATCAGTCCGCCCGATGGCACCGTGCTTTACGTGCTGCAGGGCATGCGCAAGGACAAGGGGCCGATCACGGACGTCTTCTCGGGCGTCATGCCGTTCATGACGGTCTATATCCTGGCAATCGCGTTGCTCATGGCCTTCCCGGCCATCGCGCTCTGGTTGCCGAAATGGGTGGGGTAGAACGATGACAGCCAGACTCAGCTTCACCTGCCATGATGCAGGCGGCCGGAGGCAGGTGGAGGCCACCATCGACACGCTTGTCATTGCTGGCTGGGCCGGGCGTGACGAAGCGGCACTGCGCCACCACATCGAGGAGCTTGCCGCGATCGGCGTGCCGCGCCCATCCTCGGTGCCGGTGTTCTACCGTTGCGCTGCGAGCCTCCTCACCCAGGCCAGCGGGATCGATGTGCTGGGGCCCGACAGCTCGGGCGAGGTGGAGCCAGTCATTGTTGCGCTGGAAGACGGGCTCTGGCTCGGCATTGGCTCCGACCACACCGACCGCAAGGCGGAGACGGCAGGCATTGCATTGTCGAAGCAGCTCTGCCCCAAACCTGTCAGCCGCGATCTCTGGCGCCTGGATGAGGTGATCGACAGGTGGGACGCGCTGGAACTCCGCTCTTACGCGCACATCACTCGCGAGCGCGTGCTGTATCAGAGCGGACATCTCTCAGGCCTGCGCAGACCTGACGACCTGATTGCGCGGTGGACGTCCGGTGGAGCGTTGAAACCCGGCACGCTGATGTTCGGTGGTACGCTCGGTGCCATTGGCGGCATCAGACCTGCAGCCCGTTTCGAGATGGAACTGACGGACGCAAGCACAGGCCGCAAGCTGAGCCACAGCTATGACATCACGGCCCTGCCGGTGGTTTCATAGCAACTGGGCGCTTCTTCACATGCGTGCGGATGAGCACAAGGCTGGTCGCCACGAAGACCAGCGCACAAAGCGCGATTTTTGAAACTGTGCCCATGGCGCCGTCAATCAGCAGCGCGTGCGCGATTGTTGAAGCCACCAGCAACAGCGCCAGCGCATTGTGCAGGATGCGCCAGGACGAATACCGCAGACGCAAGCGCTTGCGGAGTGCAACAAGGATTGCAGTGAACACCACGCACACCAGCCCGATGACGCCATAGACAGAAAACCAGGTCGGCGCGACAAGCAGCAGCGCGTCCATCGTGTCCTCCGGGCTGGACAGATAGAGACTGCCGACATGCAGCCCTACGGTCAACATGATCAGGCTTCCGACCCAGCGATGCCAATGTCGTGCAACCGGCACCGATGGCAAAGGTGCATAGCCGGCTGCCAGAAGCGGCTGGAAGAGCAAAAGGGCAAGAGCCACGCTGCCTGCCAGCCCGCCAATGATCCAGTAGACATCCCGGCTCGACAGCATCGGATTGCTTGCCGCAACCGCGACCGGAACAGCCATGCAAAGCGCGAGCATTGCCCAGATACAAGCAGCCTTTGCCGCCCAGCCACCTGCCTTTTTCACGAGGCTATGCCTCAGGCGAGGACGAAATGGGCCTGAACGCTGGTGTCGCTCTTGCTCGACATGACTGGCCGGAGGAACACGGTCTTGAACGCCTGATCGTCATAGGCCAGATGGGCGTGCGGTTGGCCAAAGCTGGGCAGGATCTGCGACATCTCCAGCCGGAACACACCTTTGGCATCGGTCAGGACACTGCCATGGTTGCTGGGTTCGCGCTCGCCACCGCGCTCGGTCGCAGCCCATATCTGGATGCGGATGTTTGCCAGAGGTTCCCCTGCACCTGCGCGCCGCACAGTGCCGGAGACCAGAAAGCCAGTTCCGAGATTGGTGACCATCGGCGCCTTCGGCACATAGTTGTTGGCGCCACCCGGCATGGATGGCGTGGCGGCGAGAACAGTGGCAGCCTGAGCAACTCCGCTCCAGCCCGCATGGATCAGCACCGGGCTGCAAGCGCCGGCGCCCAGGATCAGGGCGCGGCGGCTGAATGTGACATCAGTCATTTCTATCAATCCTTGTGGATGAAAGTCAGGAGCTGAGATTGGCCTTCATCTCTCGGGCGAAACAATGGTGAAGCCTGTATCAACGGGTAACATTGTTGTGACCTGAGATCTGAGCCAGCTGACGGGGCGTGGCGTCTCTCGCGGATGAACATTTCTGACACTGCCGTGAACCGAGCAAATGCAGCTGGAGGTGAATTTTTCAGGCTGCGAGGAGCCTTCCCGACATATCCGTCAAACCCTACCCGACAGAATTTCTGGACAATGGCTCCGCTGCCTGGCGGCGGGCAGCGCCGATGTTCCAGCCCAGTGCCGCGACGAAGAACAGTGTCTGCACCAGGACGATGGTGGGGCCTGTCGCTGAATCGAGATGGAAGCTGGCCAATGTTCCGACAACGCACGCGCTCACGGCGGCAGCCGCAGCAATAAGCATCATGTGTTCGAAGCGGCGCGTCATCAGGAATCCGATCGCGCCTGGTGCGATCAGCATGGCGATGACCAGGATGATGCCGACGGCTTTCAGCGATGCCACGATTGTGAGCGACAGCAGAAAGAGCAAGCCGTAGTGCAAGGCCTTCACCGGCAGGCCGATGGCGCGAGCATGGGCGGGATCGAAGCAGAACAGCATCAGGTCCCGGCGTTTCGCCAGAAGGATGGCGATGGCGGGCAGCGCAATCATGGCCGTTTCCCGAACATCGGCCCAGCGTACGCCCAGCATGTTGCCAAAGAGGATATGGTTCAGATGCTGATCGGTCTCGACCTTGACGAACAGGACGAGTCCCAGCGCGAACATCCCTGAAAAGACGATAGCCATGACAGCATCTTCCTTGACCCGGCTGTTGTCGCGCAGGTAGCCCGTGGCCAGCGCGCAACCGAGACCCGCCACAAATGCACCGATGACGACCGGAATGGCCAGGACATGGGCAATGACAATGCCGGGCAGCACCGCATGCGAGACTGCATCGCCCATCAGGGACCAGCCCTTCAGCACAAGGAAACACGACAGCAAGGCGCAGATCGTGCCCACAAGCATCGCAACAACCAGGCCGCGCTGCATGAACTCATGGGCCAGCGGATCGGCAATCCAGGAGACGAGTGTGTTCATGGAGAGACCGCACGCGCGCTGCGGCGGGCGGCAAGGCGGCCATGCTTGGGCGCGAAGACGAAGGCTGCGAGGAAGACCAGCGTCTGCAGCAGGACGATCAATCCGCCCGTCGCGCCGTCGAGGAAGTAGCTGGCATAGGCGCCCAGCGCGCTGCAGCTGACGCCGATGGTGACGGCAATGGCAATCATGCGGCCGAAGCGGTCGGTTAGCAGGTATGCTGTGGCGCCTGGCGTCACCACCATCGCGATCACGAGAATGGCCCCGACGGTCTGCAGCGCTGCGACCGTGCAGGCTGACAGCAGCATGAAGAACAGGACGCGCAACCGCGCGGGATGGAGCCCGACACTGCGGGCGTGATTTTCATCAAAGAAGGCCAGCATCAGATCCTTCCATTTGAAGCCAAGGATGACCAGCGACACAGTGGCGATGGCGATGACCTGTAGGACGTCCTCATTCGAGATCGCCAGGATGTTGCCAAAGATGACGGATTGCAGATCGACCGATGTCGGGTTGATCGAGATGAGGAACAAGCCAGCCGCGAAAAAACTGGTGAAGATCAGGCCGATGACAGCATCTTCACGCAACATGGTGATGCTGCGCACCGCGACGATGGAGAGCGCGGCCAGGATGCCGGCAGCGAATGCGCCGACGGCATAGGGCAGTCCCGCAAGAGAGGCGAGCGCGACACCGGGCACCACCGCATGTGACAGCGCATCGCCCATCAGGGACCAGCCCTTAAGGATGAGATAACAGGACAGGAATGCGCAGACCCCGCCGACGAGCGCGCTGACCCAGATCGCTTTTGCCATGTATTCATATGTGAAGGGCTCAAGCAGCAGGTCGATCATGGCTTGCCGAACTCCGTGGCGGCGCCAGTCGCTTGCTGCCTTTCGGTTTTTTCGCCTGCATCCTGACGCTCCGGCGCGATCATCTTTTCTTTGGCCCGCTCGCCGTAGAGAACCAGCGCCCGCTCATCGTCGGTCAGGACCGTCACCGTCCGGCCATCGGCATCATCATGAAGGTCGCTTCCCCCAAGACGCACGTGACGCAGGACGCCACCAAAAGCCCTGGCAAGATTGGCCTCGGTGAAGATGGTCTGCGTCGGACCATAGGCAAGCACCGTCTTGTCGAAGAGCACGACCTGGTCGCAGAACTCGGGCACACTGCCCAGGTTATGCGTGGAGACGAACATCAGGCAGCCCTGCGCGCGCATCTCGCGCAAAAGGTCGATGATGGCGCCCTCGGTTTTCACGTCAACGCCGGTGAACGGCTCATCCAGCAGGATGACCGATGCACCTTGAGCCAGTGCACGGGCGAGAAACACCCGCTTGCGCTGTCCACCGCTGAGTTCGCCGATCTGGCGTCTGCGGAACTCCGTCATGTTGACCCGGTCAAGCGCCTCGTTGACAGCGGCGCAGTCGGCTTTCGAGGGGATGCGCAACAGCCCCATATGGCCATAGCGGCCCATCATGACCACATCATCGACCAGCACTGGGAACGTCCAGTCCACCTCCTCGCTCTGCGGCACATAGGCGACAATGCCCGACTTCAGAGCGATGGCAACCGGCATCCCGGAAATCCGCACGGAGCCTTGCGTGGGAGTCAGGAACCCCATCAGGGTCTTGAACAGCGTCGATTTACCGGAACCGTTGACGCCGACCAGTGCGCAGATGGAGGCGGGACCCAAAGCGAAACTGGCATCCCGGATCGCCAGGACGCCCGCGCTGTAGCTCACGGAAATGTTCGAAACAGAGATCGAGGCAGCCGGATGGGGGGCCTCGGGCATGCGGTTCTGCAAACCGATCATGGACAGCATACGACTGGTCAATGGCCAAACCCTGTTGCGATCGTGTCGACGGTCACTTCAAGCAGCTTCAGATATGTCGGAACTGCGCCACGCGCATCGCTGAGTGAATCAACATACAGCATGCCACCATATTTGGACCTGGTTTCCCGCGCGACCTGCCTTGCGGCCTTGTCGGAAACAGTGCTCTCGCTGAACACAACGGGAATGCCGTTCTTGCGCACCAGATCGATCAGCTGGCGGACCTGCTGCGGGGTGCCCTGCTGATCGGCATTGATCGGCCAGAGATAGGCCTCACGCCAGCCGAAATCTCGCGCCAGGTAGCTGAAAGCGCCCTCGCTCGTCACCAGCCAGCGCTTGGCTTCCGGCACCTTGGCCAGGCGCTCGCGCAACGGCGCATCCATCGCCTTGATCTTCTCGGCATAGGCGGCTGCATTCCTAGCATAAACTGCCGCATTCGCCGGGTCGGCCTTGGCCAGCGCCTTCCGGATGTTCTCGACATAGATCAGGGCGCTGCCCGTCGACATCCACGCGTGGGGGTTTGGCTTGCCTTCATAGGGTCCTTCCCTGATCCCCATGGGCACGATGCCCTCGGTCAGGACAGCGCTGGGAACGTTCTTGACGTTCTCGAAGAACTTCTCGAACCAGAGCTCAAGGTTCATGCCGTTCCACAACACAAGATCGGCGGACTGCGCCTTCACGATGTCCAGTGGAGTCGGCTGATAGTCGTGGATCTCGGCCCCCGGCTTGGTCACCGATTCCACGATGGCCACATCGCCGGCAACATTCTGCGCCATGTCCTGAATGATCGTGAAGGTCGTCACCACACGCAGTGGCTTTCCGGGCTGGCGCGGCGTCTGAGCCTGTGCAGGAAAGCAGAGTGCCAGCCAGACAACGGCACCAGCGACGCGAGCCAGAACGGACCTGGCCCGTCGGTGCCTGACGACGGTTGATTGTTTCTCTGGCATCGCCATCCTCCTTGCGGCTCGCGGCCTCGCCAAAGGCAGAGGTGAATTCCCGTTAGACTGAATGCTAATGCGAACTATTTGCATTTGTCAACGCAAATGAGAATGAGATGCAAATCAAGATTGCGAATGCGTCGCAACAGAGATACATTTGCATCATGCAGTCATCAGACGAGCGATTTGAGCGCTTTTGCGCCGACATCAAAACGGTTGGCTTGCGCATGACCGAGCAACGCAAGGTCATCCTTCGCGTGCTGGCGGATGCGAGCGACCATCCCGATGCCAACGAACTCTATCATCGCGCCCATGCGATTGATGGCAACGTGTCCCTTTCGACAGTCTATCGCACCTTGCGGCTTCTGGAGGAGAAGGGCGCGATCCAGCGACATGCCTTTGACGAAGGGCGCGCCCGTTTCGAAAACGCTGATACCGAGCACCACGACCATCTGATCGACATCGACACCAACAAGGTGATCGAATTCCGCTCCGAAAAGATCGAGCAGCTGCAAGCGGAAATTGCTGCTGAGTTGGGCTACGACATCGTGCGCCACAAGCTCGAGCTCTATTGCCGCAAGCGAAACTGAACGGCAGTGGACCGTCAGAGCGGCAAGCGCGCTGTCAGTTCCACTTGAACACACCGATCAGGGCTGGCGTCAAAATGACAACAAACAGCACCGGCAGGAAGAAGATGATCATCGGCACTGTCAGCTTCGGCGGCAAGGCGGCGGCCTTCTTCTCGGCCTCGTTCATGCGCTGGTCGCGGCTTTCCTGCGCCAGAACGCGCAGAGCGGTGCCGAGCGGCGTGCCGTAGCGCTCGGCCTGAACGAGGGCCGTGCAGATCGACTTGACGGTTTCCAGGCCCGTGCGCGCGGCCAGATTCTCATAAGCCTGGCGACGCTCCTGCAAATAGGACAGCTCAGCCGTGGTCAGCGTGAACTCCTCTGCCAACGGCACGGATTGCGTGCTGATCTCGTAGCTCACTTTCCGGAACGCATGCTCGATCGACATGCCGGCCTCGACGCAGATCAGCAGCAGATCGAGCGAATCCGGGAAAGCCCGGCGCATCGACAAGCGGCGCTTGTTGATCTGGTTTGACAGAAAAATCTCGGGCAGCTTGATGCCGATGTAGAGCGCTGCCACGCAGAAGCCGATGCGCATCATCACCGGCTTGCCGAAATCATCGACAAGGAAAAAGTAGATCACGGCAAGGACGAACATCACAGCCGGCACAACCAGCCGGAAGAACAGGAAGGTCACTTCCGCCTGAGGCCCGCGATAGCCCGCCTGGGCCAGCGTGGCCTTTGCGGTGTCGGTGCCCAGCCATTTCTGCAGATTGAAGCGCTCGACCGTCTGCTTCATGTATTCCTTGGGCGCATGGCGGAGCGTGGCCTGATTGCCCTGCTGGAGCCTTTCACGCTCGCGGGCGCGGATCTTGTCGCGCTCCAGTGCAACCGACTTCATGCGCCGATTGAGCGTATCGCCTTCCAGAAGCGGCATAGCCAGGGTCAGCACTGTGGCAGCCGCAGCGACTGCAGCGAACAGTGACATCAGGAAGGCGGTATCCGTCAGTTTATCTGAAATCAGCGAAATCATGATCGCATCCTCAAATGTCGAAGTTGATCATCTTGCGCATGGCCAGGATGCCGAGCAGCATCCAGATGCCGCCGGCCACCAGCGCCACCTTGCCGGCATTGGTGATGAACAGCAGCTCGATGTATTTCGGGGTCGTCAGATAAACCAGAATGGTGACCACGAACGGCAATGACGCGATGATGGCCGCCGAGGATTTGGCTTCCATCGAAACGGCCTGAATCTTGTCGCGCATCTTGCGACGTTCGCGCACAACCTTCGAAAGGTTGGCAAGCGTCTCCGAGAGATTGCCGCCGGTCTTCTGCTGGATTGTGAGGACGATGCCGAAGAAGTTCGACTCGGCGCAGGGCATGCGATCATAGAGTTTGGCCACTGCCTCTGAAAGCGGGACGCCCAGAGCCTGTGTTTCCATGATGATGCGGAACTCGGGACCAACAGGGGCAACCGCCTCGTTGGCAATGATGCGCATGCAGTCACCAAGCGGCAGACCGGCCTTGATGCCACGCGTGATCACGTCAAGCGCATTCGGGAATTCGGTCACAAAGGATTTGATCCGGCGGTTCTTCTTGAACTGGATAAACCAGCGCGGCAGGCCGAAGAAGCCGACGAAGAAACCGACAATGATCATGATGGGGTTGAGCGTGGCGATGAACAGGCCAAGCGCTGTCAGAACGCCGACGATCATCGACACCGTGTAGAATTTCTTGCGGTCCCAAGTGAGGCCCGCCTGCATCAGGCGTGTCTCGAGGGTCAGCGTCGTGCGCTGCTTTTCCTTGGCCTCGATTTCCTTCAGGCTTTGCGCAACCTGGCCACGTCGCTGGCGCGCAGCCGCATCCCGATCATAGATCTTCTCGGTCGAAGTCGCGACGTGCTGCTTGCGGCGCTTCTCGGCCCGCACCTCGCCCGAGAGCATGGGATAGATCAGCGCATAGGCAACACCACCTGCTGCGACCATCATGAGGAAAAAGACTGCGATCGTGCTCATCTTGGGTTCATTCCGGCTTGCGCGTCATGGCTGGCTGGCAAGTGCTCACGCCCCCGGGCTGCTTGGCGCTTCAAGTGCATCAATGGCTGCGGCAAGGCGGGTTTCCTCGCCATAGTATCGAGCGCGATCCCAGAAGCGCGGGCGGCCCACGCCAGTGGACTTGTGCAAGCCGATCAGCTTACCCGCGGCGTCCTCGCCGACAATGTCATACGTCATCAGATCCTGGGTGATGATGACGTCGCCTTCCATGCCCATCACCTCGGTGATGTGCGTGATGCGACGCGAGCCATCACGCAGGCGCTGTGCCTGGATGATGACATCCACCGATGAGCAGACCATCTCGCGAATGGTGCGCGAGGGCAGCGAGAAGCCGCCCATGGTAATCATCGATTCAATACGGCTCAGAGCTTCGCGCGGGCTGTTGGCGTGGAGCGTTCCCATCGAGCCGTCATGGCCCGTGTTCATGGCCTGCAGCAGATCGAAGGCTTCAGGTCCGCGCACTTCGCCGACGATGATGCGTTCAGGACGCATGCGCAGGCAGTTCTTGACAAGGTCGCGCATGGTGATCGCGCCTGTGCCTTCGAGATTGGGCGGACGCGTCTCGAGACGCACGACATGGGGCTGCTGCAACTGGAGTTCGGCGGCATCTTCGCAGGTGATGACGCGCTCGTCTTCCTCGATGTAATTGGTCATGCAGTTCAGCAGCGTCGTCTTGCCGGAGCCCGTGCCGCCGGAGATGACAATGTTGCAGCGAACCTTGCCGATAATCTTGAGGATGTCAGCGCCCGGCGGGGAGATCGCGCCGAACCGCACGAGCTGATCGAGGGTCAGCTTGTCCTTCTTGAACTTACGAATTGTCAGGCAAGGACCGTCAATCGCCAGTGGCGGCGCTATGACATTGACGCGCGAACCGTCGGCCAGACGCGCGTCGCATATCGGCGAACTCTCGTCCACGCGCCGTCCAACCTGGCTGACGATGCGCTGGCAAATGTTCATCAGCTGGGCATTGTCGCGGAAGCGGATGCCGGTCAGCTGGATCTTGCCGCCGACTTCGATGAAGGTGCGGGTTGCGCCGTTAACCATGATGTCTGCGATGTCATCGCGTGCCAGCAGCGGCTCCAGCGGACCATAGCCAAGCACATCGTTGCAGATGTCATCGAGCAGCTCTTCCTGCTCGGAAATCGACATCACCACGTTCTTCAGCGCGATGATCTCGTTGATGATGTCGCGGATTTCCTCGCGCGCCGACTCGCCATCGAGCTTGGAGAGCTGCGCCAGATCGATGGCCTCGATCAGCGCGCCAAAGATCATGCTCTTGGTCTGATAATACTCGTCGGAGCGCGGCTTTTCCTGCACGGCAACGGGCGGGGGTGCCGGGGCCTGCAGGCGTGTGACCGCCTCGATGCGCTGGGTCGATGCCGCAGCCGGAGCCGATGCCGCAGGCGCAGAGGCCGAGGCAGCAACGGAGACGGCGGCTGAAGCGCGCTTTCCAAACATCTTTTATCCCCTCGCCTGTCGCATCATGGATCGCGCAGACGTCCTGTTCGCAAGGCGTATCAAACGGGTCTTCATCACGAGGCCTTGCGGCGCATGAACCTGGCCAGAAGTGGTTCCAGCGGATTGCGCCGGCCACGCTTGACTTCGCCGCGCCCGGTCAGGCTGGTCGCGATCTCGACGAAAGCCTCGGCAATTTTGCCGGCAGGCTGGATCTCGGCGATCATCTGCCCGTTGTTCATGGCGGTGCCAAACAGCTGCGCATCGAAGGGGATGATGGCCGTCACATCGACGTTGAGCGCCTTGGCAAACTCGGATGGATCGATCTCCGGCCGCTTGGGCATGCCGGTCTGGTTCAGCACGAGCTTGGGGATGCTGTCATTCGGACGTGCCGCGCGCAGCGTGTCCATCAGGTTCTTGGCATTGCGCAGTGAGGCCAGATCGGGCGAGGCGACAATGGCCACCTCTTCGGCGCCAACCACGAGACGGCGGCTCCAGCCGGTCCAGATGTGCGGCACATCCAGCACGATATAGGGCACGCTGGCACGCAGCAGCTCGAGCAGCTGATCGACAGCGTCCTGGTCAAGATCGACGGTTCGGTCCAGCACGGCGGGTGCGGCAAGCAAGGTCAGGTTGTCGCTGCAGCGCGACAGCAGGCGGTCGAGCATGTTGGCGTCGAGCCGCTCCGGCGCGAAGATGGCCTCGGCAATGCCCTGCGGCGGGTCCTGATTGAAGTTCAGCCCGGCCGTGCCGAAAGCGATGTCGAGATCGGCAATGACGGTCGAGGCATCAAGATTGCGTGCGATTGCCCAGGCGACGTTGTGCGCGATGGTCGATGCGCCAACGCCACCTTTGCTGCCAATGATGGCAATCGAGCGCCCAACGCGTCCAGCACCCGGCGCGGCATAAAGTTCGGAGACTGCGCGAACGAGGCCAACCACGTTGATCGGCGCAATAAGGTAATCGCTGATGCCACGGCGCATGAGATCGCGGTAAAGCTGCACATCATTGACATGACCAATGACAATGACTTTCGTCCCGGAATCACAAAACTGAGCCAGCTCATCAAGATGCCCGATCAGGCTCTGCGGGTTCGAGAGCGTTTCGAGAATGATGACATTTGGCGTTGGCGATTCCCGGAAGGCCTCGACTGCGGCCGCAGGGCCGCCCATCTGGACTTTGGTGTGAACCTTGTCCATGCGCCGGTCACTGGTGGCGCTTTGCAGCACCGCCTGCACATCATGGGTTTCGCAGAAAGCCTGCAAGGTCACGCGCGGCACCGGCGCGATCACGCCCTCTGCGGCACTGGCCTGCTCGGCATCAAAGTGAACTTCACCCGACATCAGTTGCTCCCCACCGCGTTGTTGATCTTGGTGGCTTCCTGGCGGTACTCGGTCGATGGATCCTTGCCCTCGCGCAGCTTGTCGATGGCACCCATGCGCTTGACCGTGTCGATGCGACCTTCCTGGCGGCCACGCACGAGGTCGAGCGGATCGGCGATCTGAGCGGCAAGGTTCGTCTGGTAGGAGCAGCCGAAATTGCGCATCGGCGTGTTCTCGATGTGCTGCTTGAAATTCGAGACACCTGCATCCTCGTCCCAGATCCCGCACTGGTTGGGCACCTGCGCCTGAAGCGTGGCGTAGGTCAGCCGGATCGGTGCAGCCAAGGTCGGGTCAGCGGGATGATAGGTCGAGACGTTGACGGCGTTCACGCCGTTGCGGGCCAGAACGCTGCGGACAGCGGCCATGGTCTGGCCGGCCGCGCGATCGCGGCCTGTGCCTGCAGGAATCTGCGCCATCAAGGCACCACGCCCGCCCCGGCGATAGCCGGCTCCGAAGGCAGCAACATCGTCACTCTGGCGGTCATCAAGACCGGTGCCGGCACGTCCGACGAAGACATCGAGCGTCTTGGGTGCGTCGCGCAGCACGATCGGATGACGTTCGCGCAGATCAGCGGGCACGATCGACCCGGTGGTCTCGCCCTTGCGCATGCAGCCTGCGGAAGCGCCGGCCAGCATGATGGCAAGACCCGTCAACGCCAGGACCTGGGCTGATTTGCGGGTGGCATTCGGGTTCGTGCGGGTCATGGGAACGCGTCCTTCACACAGTCGGTTACTGGGGGGTCAGTCAGCAATGAAGCCGACACGACCCTGATAATTCTTCGGGGCACGGCCGCCGGTGCCGTAGATCTTGTTCAGGCGACCCAGCAGGATCGTCTGAGCGTCATTTGCATCGACAAAGCCATCATCGGGCCGGGTCAGCTGGCCGGGATCAAGAGGCTTGGCGAGGTAGGGGGTGGCTGAGATCATCAGCTCGGTTTCCTCGCGCTGATAGTCACGCGAGCGGAACATGGCGCCAATGATCGGCAGGTTCATCAGGCCGGGAAAGCCGTTGATGGTCTGTTTCGAAACGCGCTGGATCAAGCCTGCCGTGACAAGCGTGGCACCCGATGGCAGCTCAACCGTTGTGTCGGACTTGCGGACGCGGAATGCAGGCGCGTTGGTGTCCCGGCCACCTGTCGCACCGGTGAAGCTGAACTGGTTCTCGAAGTCGAGCTCGGTCACTTCCGTGCTGATGCGCATGCTGATGCGATTCTCGGACATCACGATCGGCGTGAAGTTGAGCGAGACGCCGACCGGCTTGTACTCGATCTGCGTGGTGCAGATGTTGGCGCGCGTCAGCGTATCGATGCTGCATGACACGCCTTTCGGCACTGGAATTTCGCCACCAGCGGTAAACTTTGCGCTTTCGCCTGAGATGGCGGTGACCGTCGGCTCCGCCAGCGTGCGGGCAAGGCCTGCACGTTCCAGCGCCCGCAGCGTGAAGTTGGTTGAGCTGCCGATGCCGGCAGCCACCGAGGTTGCAGCCAACAGCTGCGGCTGGATCGGGAACGGGTTGTCCACCGTCGGTGTAATGTTGAAGTTGCCGATCTTCCACTGGCCGTTGCTGTTGATGCCGAGCTGCTTGATTGCCTTGCGCTGCACTTCGGAGACGACAACCTTGACCATGACCTGATCGCGGCCCTTGATCGTCAGCGAGTTGATGACTGCGCCCTTTGAGCTCGAAAAGATTCCGCCCGTCGTGCCAACAAATGCGTTGGCAATGTCGACGGCCTGCGTGGCTTCAGAGGCGTTGTTGACCGAGCCGACCAGAAGGATCGTGTCGCCGGCAGGCTTCACCTCGATCTGAGCCTTCGGCATGGCAGACTTCAGCGTCTGGCGCAGGACGTTGAGGTCCCGGCCAATGTTGATTTCGAGCGCCGCGATCTGGCGGCCATCACCGTCCATTGCGAAGATCGAGGTGGCACCATCTGCGATGCCGATGATGAAGAGCTTGCGGGCGGAGCGCACGACCGCATTCGCCACCTTAGGGTTGGCGACGAAAATCTCTTTCGCATCGCGCGGCAGCTCGATGATGAGCGACTTGCCGATGGACAGGTCCACCTTGCGGGCAACCGCCTGATCGCTCGCGCTGACATTCAGCACCGGGGACGGCATCGTGTTCTGCGCGACAGCCGGGCTGGCGATGGCGAGCATCGCGACAGCAAGCGCCGCTTTTGCCAGAGCGGCATTGCGGCTTGTTGCGGGGCTTGGAGTGCGTGTCATGTCGGTTGCCTCTGGCAGGGCACGGTCACGAGAGCCGGACCAGTGATGCTTGCGTGAGTTTGTCTTGGTCGGAAAAGAGACTGTCATCGGGAGCTCCTGCTTTACCTGGAGCTCTTGGTCGGAATGCCGAAGCGCACGAGCGTCAGGGAGCCGTCTTCCTGTTTTTCAGGCGCGTCCTTCGCATCCTGCAGGCTGCGCAGGGCCAGCGAGAGGCCACCTGCGCGCTGGGCCATTGCCAGAAGCTCGGCCTGCTTGGGATCGATTTCGAGCGTCGCCGTTTCGCCGATGACGACCTTCTCGCCATTGCGCTCCTGCACGTTCTGGCCGATCGCCAGCACCTTGACGTTGCTCAGGATGGTTTCGCTGGAATAGGTCGCGTTCGAACTGGCGCTGCGGGAATCTTCCTGCGAAGTCCGGATCACGTCGACGCGGTCATTCGGCAGAATGAAGCCGCCCGCCGTGCTGGCGCCCTTGCTGTCCGTTGTGATGGCAACAGCGCGCTTGCCTGATGGCAGGATGGCCGAAAGGAAGCCGGAACCATCGGTCTTCATCAGGCGCTCGCGGCGCACCGGTTCGGACACGACGAGGCTGGCACGTGCGACCTGGCCGATGATCTCTTTCTCGGCTTCGGGCGAGTCTTTCTTGGTGATGAGACCAGCAGGCACCGAGTCGGCCGGCCAGGGGGTCCAGCGAATGTCGTTGGCGGTCAACTGGTTGCCCAATGGCACTTCAACCGCCGCAACCAGCACCTCGACCGTCGGCGCCTTCTCGGTGCGCACGACATCCTTGACCTCGACAGGTGCCTTGGAGGTTGCCATCAAGAGGGCCGCGCCACCACCAGCGACGAGCGCAATCCCGAGAACCACGATTCTGGCAGGTGTCATGATGAACTGTCCCAAACGCCGCAACGGCTACTCGGGACCATCCTGCTCAGGGAATCGTCAAATTATGGTTAATCAGTCGTATCGATTTTGACCCAGGCTGCGCCGATGCCAGCTCACACGCCGATGGCAGCGCGCCAGACGTTGGTGTCCGGCAGGACCATCAGGGCTGAAAAAGCCAGCGCTATGCCATAGGGCACGCCATTGCGGTCATCATGCAGTCGGGACAGCCAGGGCCACTTGGCTGCAAAACCCGGCAGCGGGTTGGCGCGCAACTGCAGGACAGCGAAGGTCAGGCCCGTGCCGGCAAAGGCTGCGATGACAAGGTAGGGGAAGAGCGGTTCAAACCCGAACCAGAGTGCGGTCGCAGCCGCCAGCTTGGCATCGCCGCCGCCAATCCAGCCGGCAGCGAAAAAGCCAAAAGAGATGCTGAGCACCAGCATGCCGGCGCCCAGATGCCAGCCAATCGCGCTCCAGGACAGGCCAAAGAGCACAGCGCAGAACGCAAAAGAGATGACCAGAAGCAGTGTGATGCGGTTCGAGATCGTCATCGACAGGAGATCACTCACAGCCGCCCATGTCATGATGGCGGGAAAGAGGATCAGGACAGCCAAAGCTGAGAACGTCATGGAGAACACCCTGCATTCACGCAACAGAACACGACAGAACCGAAACCGGCCAGGGCAAATGCCCTTGAAACGCAACACGGCCAGGAATGATGATAGCCATCAAACCTGACCGAGTGGTGAAGGCCCCGCGAGATTGCGGGGAATTTCGAGATCAGCTGGTGCGCAGCTTGGTGCCAACGAACGAGAACATGCCGGTCAGCTTGGTGCCGACAGTGGACATGGCAGTGATGGCAGCGACGGCGACGAGCGAGGCGATCAGGCCGTATTCGATGGCGGTGGCGCCGGATTCATCCTTCAAGAAACGAGCAACGAGCTTCATGGTCTTCATCCTTGTCAGTTTGGCCGAAAAACCGGCGGGCAATCAAGACATCAGCTGGCCATCTGTTTCGAAACAAGCTTCGAGATCGCCCCCTTCTGATACAGTGATCTTGACAGCCAAGTCTGAGGATTGCGTAAAATTGCGCGGTTAACCGTCTCTGAAAACCATGATAGGAAGTCTGGGCGAAGCATCATCCGTCGATAATCTTCCATGACGGACGAAAGTTAATTCAAACACTATATATCTCTACGTCAGCCGAACAGTGGCGCGCCTGTCATGCAGACATGTCTGCAAACGAAAAATGCCCCGTCTTGCGACGGGGCATTTTCGTCTTCGAAAGTCGGCAGATCAGCTGGTGCGCAGCTTGGTGCCAACGAAATCGAACATGCCGGTCAGCTTGGTGCCGACGGTGGACATGGCAGTGATGGCAGCGACGGCGACGAGCGAGGCAATCAGGCCGTACTCGATGGCGGTTGCACCGGACTCATCTTTCACGAAACGAGCGAAAATGTTGGACATGGTAGAGCTCCTTTAACACCACGGTTGTGTCTGACGTCCGTGTTCTGAACGACCCGGATCGGCGACAACCCGAACTTACGATTGACATCTTGCAGATCGGTTAAATTGAAATACGAATTCTCAGGATAAAACTGTTGATATCAACGTCGTTAATTTTGACTTTATGTAATATTCAACTGAGTATATCCATCATTATAGCAAGATTGTACTTGATTTACAATCTTTGAATATAAGGATTATTCTGACAATAATTTTTTGAATTCCAATTCATCATCAAAATCACGACAAGGCATATACCTGACACCAACCTCGCAGACCAAAGCACAATCAAGTCAAGGCGCTGACTTAGGAGTTTGTTCACCAATTTCGGCTTTCATGCATCAGGTTTCGTGCGAGGTTCGCCATGCGTTCAAAGGCAAAGATGTTCTGTTTCGTCGGCAAGGGCGCCCGGAAAGCCGCAATTTTCTGTGGACTTGCCGCGTCAGCCTGCATGGTCCAGCTCCCGGTGTTGCTGGCTGCGGAGAACGAGACAGTGCTGGTCACGGTCGACCATGCGAAGGTCATCAAGTTGCCGGAGAAAGCGCAGACCGTGGTGATCGGCAATCCGATTGTTGCCGATGTCACCGTGCAGAAGAACGGCGTGATGATTGTCACCGGCAAGAGCTTCGGTGTCACCAACCTGATTGCGCTCGACGCCTCGGGCAACATGATTGCCGAGTCCCTCGTGCGCGTGCGGGCGCCTTCCGAAAACGTTCTGACGGTCCAGCGCGGGATGGAACGCGAATCCTATTCCTGCGCACCCAAATGCCAGCCCTCGGTGCAGCTGGGCGATGCGCAACGCTTCTTCGGCGAGACGGGCGGCCAGGCCAGCAGCCGCAATGGCATGGCCAGCGGCGCGAAGTAGAACCGCAACCCAGCCACACGGCAAGACCGGCCGTGAGCCATCATGGTTAGCGGCAGGTAAACCTGCATCCGCCTTAAAAACGGCAATTCCTAACTGTTCGGCAATCGTTTTGATCTAGATGTTTTCTGAAGGCCGCGAGCGGTGGCCTCAGTTGCGTTGTGGAGTCAAAGCTCATGTCGAACCCGGAACAGGCGCCCGTGAAGTCCCGCCGCCGGCTGGCCATCTTCAAGCGCTTCCGGCGTAATGATGATGGCGCCACTGCGGTCGAGTTCGGCTTTGTCGCCCTGCCCTTCTTTGCGCTGATGTTCGCCATCATCGAAACTGCGATGATGTTCTGGTCAAGCCAGGTGCTGGAGGAGGCCGTGTCAACCTCGGCCCGCAAGATCCTGACCGGTGAGCACCAGACGCTCTACCCCAACCCGACCATTGCCGGCACCAAGCTCAAGGAAGCGGTCTGCGCCCGCGTGGTGGCCATCTTTGACTGCAACGCTGCCGTGAAGATCGATGTGCAGACCTTCACCTCCTATGCCAACGCGCAGGCCAATTCGGTGAAT
>JANMMX010000065.1:0-4251 GCA_031373605.1 Allobosea sp.
GTGTTGTTGAGATAACAGAACCCGGTGGCGCGGTCGCTGCGCGCATGATGGCCGGACGGGCGACACAGCGCATAAGCGTTGCGCGCACCCGCCAGCACGGCATCCGCTCCGGCAACCGCCGTCTCGCTGGAACGCAACACCGAGCCCCAGGTCTCGGGGCCCATCGGCACGGAGAGATCACCGAGATACCAGCCCGTCTGGCCTACCATGGCTGTGGCCCGGCATGGCGCGCGGGCTTCCTCTTCAGGGCGACCGCTCCAGTAGGGAAACGTGTTGGGCCAGACCTCAGGTCCGTGATCCGGCAACTGCGTCCATCGCGACCAGGCGGTTTCAAGATAGTGCACAAAATCCGGCGTGTGCACCTCGAGCACAGGACCTGTGCCCACCGCCTGCGGCAACTCTGGAACGATGCCGCGTGCCGACAACGCATCCAGCAGCTTCTGCGTCCGCTCGGGCAAGTCTTTTGGCGCGACGATCCTGCCAAATCGGACATATTGCAACGGGCTGTGTCTGGCCTGATCGGGATGGAAGAAGGCGCGCATGTCTTTGATTTTCCCTGGAGAGCAAGTGTAAATCTAGACCGCCCATGGCTTCTGGCTCAAGCACAGTTTGTTGACAGCCAATTGAGGAACCATGCCTGCCATGGCCACTATGCCTTGGAAAATCGCCGGGCTATGGTGCCTGAAGGGCATGTTCCACGACATTGACCGGCATTGTTTCAGGGGAGCTTCGAGGTGGCGCGTTTGACAGAGTCTGGCCTTGATCGTCGCCAATGTTTGCTGGGGTCACTCGCCGCAACCCTTGTTCCCGCTTCGACAGCTTTTGCCCAGTCTGCTCCGGCGGGCTCGGTTCAAGCCTTGAGCGGACAAGCGGAAGCCGAGCTTCAGGCCGCCATCCGCCAACTTGCAACAGCCGGAAATATCTTCGTCGGAGACCGCGTCTCGACCGGGGCTGGCGCGCGGGCGCGCCTCGTGCTCGGGACAGCGACCGAGCTCAGGCTCGGATCGGAAGCGCGCATCCGCATCGACCGTTTTCTGGTGAATGCCGGCGGTGTGATCGTTCTGGAATCAGGAGCCATGGCCTTTGACCGTGACACGGCGCGCGAGAAAGGCGCGATCAGTGTCCGCTCCGCCTACGGCCTCATTGCCGTGCGTGGCACCCGTTTCTTCGCCGGGCCCAGCAACAGCGTGTTCGGCGTGTTTGTCGAGCGTGGCAGCGTCGCTGTTACGGGCGGCGGCAGGCGCGTTGTCGTGCTGCCTGGCAAGGGCACGGACATTGCGCGGCCGGGCGACGAACCGACAACGCCGAAAGCCTGGGGCAAGGCCCGCATTCAGGCCGCACTGGCGCAAGTGCGCTGAGCGTTCCCATTCAGGACATCACAATGTCGAAGCGTGCCAGCGCGGAAATCCTGCTCAGGCAGACTGATCTCTTCAACGGACTGCCGGATTCCCAGCTGGCGGCCTGCGCCGTAGCCTGCGTCACCGCCCATTTCACCGCCAACGAAATGATCTTCGGTCGCGGTGACGATGGAGACCGGCTCTACGTGATTGCGCGTGGGCGGGTCCGGCTGTCACTTGTCTCCGAAGACGGCAGGGAGCTTAGTGTCCGGGTTGCGGAGCCCGGCGATCTTCTGGGCGAAATGTCGACACTGGACGGGGCGCCGCGCTCGGCGGATGCCGTTGCGCTTGATGCGGTGGAGGCGCTCGTGCTCACCCGCCGCGAGCTCACGCGGCTGATGGCAAGCGCGCCAGCCATGGCTGAAAGCGTCATCCGGTTTCTGTGCCGTCGGCTGCGCGCGACCACCGACCAGCTGGAGCTGATTGCCCTGCACTCGGTCGAGCAGCGTCTTGCGCGTCTCCTGCTGGCCGAATTCGAGGATGACGAGAAAGCCGATGATGCCCGGCGAAAGATGCTCGCGCTGCCTCAGTCGGTCCTGGCGCAGCTGATTGGCGCGAGCCGCCCAAAGGTGAATGGCGCGCTCTCGTCGCTTGAAAAAGCGGGGGCGATCCGGCGCCTGCCGAATGGCATCACGTTCAATGTCGATGTGCTGCACAAGGTGGCCGGGCTGGCGGATGACTAGCCGCCATCTTCGCTTGCCTGCACTGGCCGGGTTCTTGGCCGCTCTCGCCATTGCCTTGCTGTCCATGCTCCTGGCCGAGCGGCTGACGCCTGTGCGCGAAGCCCTCTTCGACACGGCGCTGGAGGCCGGGCGATCGGCATTCTCGCCAGCGCCTCGGGGCAGGATCATTGTCGTCGACATTGACCGCGAAAGCCTGATCGAGCGTGGCGCCTGGCCATGGCCACGGGGCGATATGGCCGGATTGATGGACGCCATCTTCAAGCAGGGTGCACAGGCGGTCGCGCTCGACATTGTGTTTGCCGGACCAGACCAGCGTTCGCCGGGTTCAGTGGCCAGGCGGCTGGCACGCGAGACAGGCAACAGTGCACTTGGCGAGATTGCCGCAACCTTGCCCGACGGTGACGTTGCGCTGGCCTCGGCACTCCAGAACCGACCCACCGTCATCGCCGCCCTTCTCGATCCGCAAGGTGAGGCCCTGAGCGAAACAGCGCCGGTGCTGCTGCGCGATGCGGCAGACCTGAGCGAGATCTGGCAAAGCCGCGGCGCGCAGCGGCCGCCGCGCGAACTTGCCGAGGTTTCTGCAGGGATGGGCATAGCCTCACTGCCGGGTGATGCCGATGGCGTGATCCGGCGCGTGCCCATGCTGGTCAAAGTGGGCTCAAGGACGGCACCGGGGCTCGCTGCCGAAGCGGTGCGTGTTGCGGCAGACGCATCGGGCTATCTCGCGACAGGTCCGGGGCTTACCCTGATTGCAGGAGATGCCGAGGTGAAGTTGTCACCTGGCGGCATGCTGCGTCTTCTGCCGGGCGCAGCCGGGCCCCCCATTGTGCGCATCAGGGCCGCCGATCTGATCGCAGGTCGGGTTGAAGCCAGCGTCCTCAAGGGCGCCATTGTCTTTGTCGGCGCATCTGCGCCGGAACTCGGCGGGCTCAGGCCAAGCCTGTTCGGGCCATTGACCCCGTCGGTTGACCTGCATGCCCGTGCCGCCTGGCAGATCACGGCCGGCATTTCGCCCATCCGCCTGTCGTGGTCGACTGCGGTCGAAATCCTTGCAGCGATGATCTGTGCGGGCGCTGCGATCTGGCTGACGCTCGCAATGCGTCCGGCAAAGGCCCTTGGCGCCATTGTGCTGCTGACAGGTGCCATTCTCATGGCCACCTGCCTGCTTGCCGCAAAAGACACGCTGGTTGACCTGATCCCTTCCGTTGCAGCGCTCGCAGGCGCTTTTGTCGCGACATCCGGCGGTGCCTATGCCCAGACAAGGCGGCGAGAAGCTGTCCTTCGCCGCCGCTTCGAGCAGCATCTCGCACCGGGTGTTGTCGAGCGCATCGTGGCTGCGCCGGACGGCCTGAAGCTTGCGGGCGAGCGGCGCTGCATCACGGCCCTGTTCACCGACATCGAGGGCTTTTCCACAACTGCGAACAGGGTCAGCCCGGAGCAGCTGATCCTCGTGCTCGACAGCTATTTCGAGGGCGTCGCCTCGATCATCATCCGCCATGGCGGCATGATCGACAAATTTGTCGGCGATGCCGTGCATGCGTTCTTCAACATGCCCTTCGACATGGAGGCGCATGCCGATCATGCGGTCGCCTGCGCAATGGACATCGCCCGCTGGTCGCAGACGCATCGCCACGAGGGCCTCGCCGGACAGATCGGCCTTGGCCGCACCCGCATCGGCATCGAGACGGGCGACGCGGTGGTGGGCGACATCGGGCTCGCCACCAAGCTCGACTACACGGCACATGGCAATGCAGTGAATGTGGCGGCAAGGCTCGAGGCGCTGAACAAGACATTCGGCACCACGATCTGCATCGGGCCGGGCACGGCCGCAGCCTGCATCAGGTCAAGGCTCAGACCGTTGGGCGCGACAGATGTGCGGGGTGTCGGCACGCTTGAAGTCTACACGGTCGCCGAGCCCTGATGCAGGGTCACCAGAAGGCAGGCCAATATTGGGTCGATCTGGCGGGGCTGGCGATTTTTTTCACAAATCTTTTCCCCCTGTTCCCTGCGGAACAGCGTGGGGTGTGGGTCGGGCCTAGGGTCAATTCATCGGCGGAACGGTTCGCCGGACAAACCCAAAGGACCAACACCATGACCCGCAAGTTCGCTCTCGCCGCCATCGCCACTGCCGCCCTGGCCGCCGCCCCGATGTTCGCAACAGAGGCTTCCGC
>JANMMX010000066.1:0-2958 GCA_031373605.1 Allobosea sp.
GATGGAGACCAGCTCCACCTTCTCGAACTGGTGCTGGCGCAACATGCCGCGCGTGTCACGCCCCGCAGAGCCCGCCTCGGCACGGAAGCAAGGGGTCAGTGCGGTATAGCGGATGGGGTTGCCGTCGAGATTGTCGAGGATGGACTCGCGGACGAGATTGGTGAGGGGCACTTCGGCTGTGGGGATGAGCCAGCGGCGATCTTCGGACAATTGTCGTTCAATAAGTCGCTGAACTGCAGCGGCGGGATCTTTTTCAAAAGCGGTTTTAAATGTCTGGAATTGGAACTTCCAATACGCCCGCTTATCGATCGACCAATCCTTAGCATTCAAATATTCTTCGAAAAAAACGTCGTCATCGGCCAGTCGAATATAAATCTCTGGCTTTGCAAAAACTAATCGACCGAATTGAACCTCGAACTGGTCGTTTGCGAATTTCGGCAATTGCGCTGTGCCAAACATGGCCTCGTCTTTAACAAGCAAGGGCGGCGCAACCTCAACATAGCCATGTTCAGTTGTATGCCAATCGAGCATGAACTGGCCGAGCGCACGTGACAGGCGGGCGACACCCCGGTTCAGCACCACGAAGCGCGAGCCCGAGAGCTTGGCCGCAAGCTTGAAATCCATCTGGCCGAGCGCCTCTCCCAGCTCGAAATGTTCTTTCAGGGCATTGGCGCCATGCAGGCGCCCGCCCTCCTCCGGCTTGCTGCCATGGCGGCGGTATTCGACATTGCCATGCTCGTCAGCGCCTTCCGGCACTTCCGCCAACGGCAGGTTGGGGATGGCGGCGAGCGTGTCGTTCAGCGCCTTGATCGCGTCCCGCTCGGCTGATTCCAGCGCGGGCGTGCCCTCTTTCAGCGCCGCCACTTCGGCTTTCAGGGTCTCAGCCCGCGCCATATCCTTCTGCGCCATCGCCTGCCCGATCTCTTTCGAGAGGACGTTGCGGCGGGTCTGCGCCTCCTGCAGTGCGCCAATGGCCGAGCGGCGCACCTCGTCCAGCGCGATCACATCGGATGCCTTGTATGCGAGCCCGCGCCGAGCCAAGCCATTGACGAAAGCGCTGGCATTGTCGCGGATCCAGGTAATGTCATGCATGGCGGCGGACTCACGTTATGCGGGCTGAAAACGGCATGGCATCGCCTCACACCATCGCCCGCAGCCGGTCAAGCCCGGATCGTGCTTAAGCTACGCCTTCAGCAGCATCTGCCGCAGCCTTGGCAGCCAGACGGCGCTTCTCGACATAGCCGACCGAGAAGATCGAGAGCTCGTAAAGCAGCAGCATCGGGATCGCCAGCATCAGTTGCGACAGCACATCCGGCGGTGTCAGCACGGCGGCGACCACAAAGACGAAAACGATCGCATAGCGCCGCTTCTCCTTGAGAAACTGGCGGTCGATCACGCCGATCTGGCCCAGCAGCGTCAGGATCACCGGCAACTGGAACGAGATGCCGAAGGCGAAGATCAGCGTCATGATGAGCGAGAGATATTCGCTCACCTTGGGCAGAAGCTCGATGGCCGCCTGCTCTGCGTTGGCCGTCTGCTGCATGCCCAGCGAAAACTGCATCAGCACCGGCATGGCAAAGAAATAGACCATGGCCGCGCCGGAAACGAAGAAGACTGGTGTCGCGAACAGATAGGGGCGGAACGCCGCCTTCTCGTTCTTGTAAAGGCCAGGCGCCACGAACTTGTAGATCTGCGTTGCGATCACCGGGAAAGCCAGAAATCCCGCACCGAAGGCCGCAATCTTGATCTGCGTGAACAGGTATTCCAGCGGCGCTGTGTAGATCAGCTTCGCCTTTTCCGGCCCGCCAGCAGCCCAGACATAGGGCAGCACCAGCGTGTTGTAGATGTACTTTGCCCCGGCAAAGCACAGGAAAAACAGCACCATGAAGGCGATCATGGATGTGATGAGGCGCGAGCGCAGCTCGACCAGATGCTCGATCAACGGCGCGCGCGAGGCCTCGACCTCGTCCAGTTCAGCAGCCTTCGGCCCTTCGATCTTCAGATCCGTCACGCCGCGTTCCCATCCGTGACTTCAGCCTTGGCCTTGCGCTTGCGCGGCGCCTTTTCGGGCGCCTCAGCCACCGGCGTTTCGACCACCGGGAAACTTGGCGCAGGCACAGCGTCCAGCATCGGGATCGCGTTCAGCTTGGCTTCTGTCGCAGCCATATGGGCAGCATCGACGGTGGCGTCAGCGGCAGCCTTCGCCTCGGCCTCGGCATTGAGCGGGGCGGTTGCGCCCTTGATCTCGTCGCGAATGGTCTGGATCGGGTTGAAATCGACATTGGTTGCCGCTTTCACCGAGCCGCCGACATCCTCGACCTGCTTTTTCAGGTCGTGCAGTTCGGCCTCACGCATGGCGTCGTTGAACTGGCCCTGAAACTCGGTGGCCATGCGGCGCACCTTGCCCACCGCCTCGCCCACCGTGCGCAGCGCCTTTGGCAGGTCCTTCGGCCCGATCACGACAAGCGCGACCGCACCGACGACCATCAGTTCGCTCCAGGCGATGTCAAACATCTGCCAGCTTTCCTCTCGCGCGCATCATTCGTCTCGAACGCATCTTGCTTCTCGAAAGCATCTTGCTTCTTGAAAGCATCTTGGCGCGCCGGTCGTCATGAGGCCCTGTGGCCTCAGACCTTCTTCTCCGCCTCGGTCTTCACGCCGGCTGCCGTGTTGGCGGCCTGATCGATAACCTTGCCAGCCTCGTTGACGGCGGTTTGCGGCGTCTCTTCCTCGGCCATGCCCTTCTTGAAGGATTTGATGCCCTTGGCGACATCGCCCATCAGCTCGGAGACCTTGCCGCGCCCGAACAGCAGCATGACCACGATGCCGACGACAACCCAGTGCCAGATGCTCACGCCACCCATGTCTCACACTCCAAAAAGACGCCCGACAATGAAGGGCGATTGCGCCGGAAACTATGTGTCCACCGCCGGGAACACAAGAACTTCCTCAGGCCGA
>JANMMX010000079.1:0-5973 GCA_031373605.1 Allobosea sp.
ATGTCGATCTGGTCCATCAGGCCGAGAAGAGCGGCTGAAATCTTGACCTTGCGGCCAAAGGGTGAGGCGGGCGATGAGCGCAGGACGAGTTTGGACATTTGCTGTAGCTTCCGGTTTCGAGGGGCGGGTGGCGTGTCAGCCGGTTTCGGACGAGGCCTGGCACAGATAGCCCGGCTTGGGCCCTTGCGCGAGACGCTCGGCCAATGCAGGCAGCAGCAGCTCTGCCTCCGCCTTCAGCGTCCAGGGCGGGTTGATGACGACAACGCCGGTGTCTGACAGGCCACCGGCTGCAGCAGGCCGGTCGACCGAGAGCTCCAGTCGCAGCAGCTTGCCAATGCCTGCGTCGTCCAGCGCCGCGAGAAAGCCATTGGCGCCTGCGCGGTCTTTCAGCGGATACCAGATGCAGTAGGTGCCGGTGGGCCATTTGCGGTGTGCGGCCACGATCTCGCGCGCCAGCGTCTCGAATTCGTCCGTCAGCTCGAAAGGCGGATCGACCAGCACCAACCCGCGCCGCTCCTTGGGCGGGATGTTGGCGCGCAGCGCCGTCCAGCCATCAAGCTCCAGCAGCTTGCAGCGCTCATCACGCCCCAGGGCCTTGTCGAGCTTGCGAAAGGTTGGCGGGTGCAGCTCAGCCGCCACCAGCCTGTCATCGCCACGCAGCATCTGGCGGATCAGCCATGGCGAACCGGGATAGGTTGATGGGCCATGGCTGGCGCGTGCCTCGGTGATGACCTGTCGCCAGGGCGCCAGCAGGGCCTCGATGGCAGCCGGGAAGGCGGCCTGTTCGATGCGCCCGATGCCGTCGCGCCATTCCACCGTGCGCTGGGCCTCGTCGCTGGAAAGATCATGCAGGCCACCACCGGCATGGGTATCGATGACGCGGAATGGCGCATCTTTCTGGCGCAGGTGCAGCAGAATGCGCGCAAGGATCGCGTGTTTCAGAACGTCGGCGAAATTGCCCGCATGGAAGCCGTGGCGATAGTTCATCGCGCCGGGCTGACCGTGATCTCGCGCGTGCGGCAGCCGCTGCGGTCCACCTGCTCGCAAGTCTTGAAGCTGCGCAGATCCTTGGTGAAGCAGACGCGCACCTCTTGCAGCAGGTTGCGGCGGCAGGAAACGGACATCATGTCGGCGCGCAAGCCCGGATTGGCGGCAACAAAGGCACGCTCCAGATCAATGGGCGCCCAGGTCTGCTCGCGCTCGGCCTTCTGAAAGGCGGGTGGAATGGTGATGGCCTGCCGGGCCTTTTTGGTGGCGGCAAAATAGTCGCTCGGGCTCAGGCCCGAGCAGGTGCCGTGCTTGCGCCACTGGTGCCTTGCCAGTCCATCTGACGGAAAGAGGCCGCTCGCCTGCATGATCGCGATCTGTGAGGGGTTGCGCCCGGCAGGACCGCAATCGGACGGGAAGCCGCGCTCGTTCTGCGGCCAGAGGCCGTGCACAACAAAGCCAAGACCTGCACCGGGCGCACATTGCTCGCGCGCCTTGGCTTCGCCACCGGTCTCGCAGAAGCCGGGTGACCAGGAGAGGGCCAGCACATAGAAATCGAACTCGCCCGCTGTGCCGCCGCGCTGTTGCGCCTGGGCCGGGACTGCAAGCGCCAGCAGGCTTGCCAGGACAGCGATAACAAGACGCATGCGACTCACGGACGGGCCATGCGGCAATCCGGCGCGTTCGACATGTGGCGATCCAGCCCATGCACGCACCAGTTCACGTTCCAGCTCCAGCCGAACAGGCCAAGGTCCTCGCGCACGGAGTAGTCCACCTGGCGCGCCTTGCCATCGTTCAGCATGACGCGGGCCGTGCAGAAGCGGCGAGGAATGAAATCGGCACCCCATGGCCGGAAGGCCACTGGTGCCACCCGGTCATAGCCAGTGACCGCGAGATTGCCCCAGAAGCGATATTCGCGGGAATCGAAGCTGCTGGTGAGCGAGTTCAGCACCGCCGGGTCATTGCAGGCCGGCAACTCGGCGGTATAGCCCCAGCTGCCGAAATAACGCTGCTCGGCCGGAAGCAGATCGCGCGCCGTGACCTGTGAAACCAGGCTCAGCGTCACGGCAAGGAGAAGGGCAAGGCGGCGCATGTTCGCTCCGGACAGGTTGGTGCTTGAAAAGGCGGTCTGGTGCCGCACGATGCGTTGGCAAGGCCAGCCGGTCAAGCCTTGATCGGGTTGCAGATCACAGACTGGCGGCAGCTCTCGCGGCCTGATCGTACTGGCCGGACAGCGAGCGCATCTGCGCTGCAATATCCGAAAGATTATCGGCGTTGAGGCCTGTCGCCACCACGGACTTGACCAGAAGCCGCTCGCGCACCTGCGCATAACGGCGGCAGGCCTCCTCGCCGGCGGGCGCGATGCTGACGACCTTTTCCTTGCCGCTGCGCCCGCTCTTGATAAGCTTGAGCTTCTCCAGCTTCTTGAGCGAATAGGTCACCACATGCGTGTCCTCGATGTTGAGCACGAGGCAGACATCGGCCAGCCTTTTGGCCTTGGCGCGGTGGTTGACGTGGTGCAGCACCAGCACATCGAGCGGTGACAGGTCCGGCACCCCGGCGGCCGCCATGCAGCGCACCATCCAGCGGTTGAAGGCATGGATGGTCATGATCGCGCCGAACTCGAACTCCGAGAGCGAGGGCAGGGCGCCAGCCGCCAGATGGCCGGAGGACACGATCGGCCCGAGCGGTTCTTCACCGCCGGGCCGAAGCGTTGGTGCAGGCGCCATCTCTGACGACGCCTGCGTCGATGCTGTCTGGGTTATTTCTGGCCGAGCATCTGGTTTGGAAGCCATGTCACCACATCCGGGAAGAAGAAGACGATGACGACCATGATGTTCATGCCCACGAAGAAGGGGAACGCCGCCAGAGCGACATAGCCCATGCTCTTTTTCGCCAGTGACTGCAACACATAGAGGTTGAAGCCGACCGGCGGCGTGATCTGCGCCATCTCCACCACCAGCACGATGTAGATGCCGAACCAGAGCATATCGATGCCGGCCGCCTTCACGGCGGGCAGGATTACGGCCGTGGTCAGCACCACCATCGAGATGCCGTCGATCAGGCAGCCCATGATGATGAAGACGCCGGTGAGCGCGATCAAAAGCATGCCCTGGCTGAGGTTCTGGCCCGAAATCCAGTCCGCAAACATGCGAGGCAGGCCGGTATAGCCCATCGAGATCGACAGGAAGGCCGCGCCAGACAGAATAAGTGCGATCATGCAATTCGTGCGCATCGCGCCAAACGCGCTCTCCTTGAACAGCGTCCAGGTGATGCCGCCCGACAGAAGCGCCAGCCCGAGAAAGCCGAAGAGCAGCAACACGCCGACCTGGTCCCATTGGAGCTGGCCTGACAGACCGAGCACGAAGGCGATCACGACGAAGCCCGTAGCAATCAGCAGGTTGCGCCGCTCATAAAGCTGGTCGACCGCCGAGAGGATGAAGGCGCCGACGACACCAAGCACAGCTGACTCTGTCGGTGTCGCGACACCGCCATAGATCGAGCCGAGAACGGTGATGATGAGCAGGACGGTTGGCAGCAGGCGACGCGACTCAAAGAGCTTCTCCATGAAGGTCATCTTTGCGTCGCGCGGCGGGATTTTCTGCGGATAAAGCAGGGCATAGCCCATCACGATGCCGGAGAAGATCAGCATCAGGATGATGCCGGGGATGACGCCCGCGATGAACAGCCGGGCAATCGAAACCTCCGCCGCCACACCATAGACGATCATGATGATCGAGGGCGGGATGAGCAGGCCCAGTGTGCCCGAGCCCGCAAGCGAGCCGACATTCATGAAGTCGTCATAGCCGCGTCGGCGCAGCTCCGGCAGCGTCATCTTGCCGATGGTCGCAGCGGTCGCGGCTGATGAGCCGGAGATCGCCGCAAAGATGCCACAACCGAAAACATTGGTGTGCAGCAGGCGGCCGGGCAGGTTCTGCATCCAGGGGGCAAGGCCCCTGAACATGTCCTCCGAGAGTTTGGAGCGAAACAGCACTTCGCCCATCCAGATGAACATGGGCAGCGCTGTCAGCGCCCAGGAGTTGTTGGAGCTCCACAAGGTTGTGCCAAAGGCAAGGCCTGCAGAACGCGTGGTCATCAGCTCCATGGCGATGAAGCCGACGGCGCCAAGCGCCAGGCCGATCCACAGGCCGCTCACGAGAACGGCGAGCATGAACAGCCCGATGATGAGTGTTGCTGTAAACGGATCCATTTTTCAGTTCCTCATCATCATTCGTAGCGGGCGATTTCGGCTTCGCCCTCGGGCGTTGCCATGTAGCTCGGCGAGCCACCAGTCAGCAGGCGATAAAGGTCCTCGCAGAGTGCCAGCAGCAGCACGCCAAGGCCCAGCACCATCGTGCTTTGCGGCAGCCAGAGCGGGATGACGACCAATCCCTGGCTGACCTCATGGAAGCGCCAGGAATCGTAGACAAACCTGCCGATCCACCATGTCGCCCAGCCCACCATGATGATGGCGATGGCGAGAACCACCATCTCGACAAGTTTGCGGCTTTTGCCGGTCAACTTGTCGATGATAAGGCCCACGCGGATCTGGTCGCCATGACGGTAGGTCGGGCCAAGGCCCAGAATGCCGGTGGCAACCAGCGCGAAGCCGGCAAAATCATCGGAGGATTTGATCTGCCCGCCAAACTGGCGAAGCGCGACATCGGCAAGAATGATGGCGGCAATCGCCGCCATGGCCGTTACGGCAAGCATGCCGGTGAATTTGTAAATCGGATCAAAGGGAGAGCGCATGATGCGGCCTTTGCTGGAGGGTGCAGGGGCGGGCAGTCGGCAACGGGCAGTCGACAACGGGCAGTCGGCAATCGTCGGTCATTTACGATAAGGCACCAACTGCGCCGTGGCGGCAACGGCAGCCGGGATGGTTTCCCCGACTGCCCATTGTCTGCTGCTGACCGCCGAGAGATTATTTCTTGAACGCGGCCAGGATGGCCTCGCCATCGGCGCCCGCGCGCTTGGCCCATTCGGCGGCCATCGTCTCGCCGACCTTGGCAAGCTCGGCCTTCATCGCAGGCGTTGGCGCCAGCACGGTGATGCCCTTTTCGGCCATCGTCTTCTTGTAGCCCTCGTTCAGGTCCTGCGAGGCTTTCCAGCCGCGGGCTTCGGCGGCGGCGGCAGTATCGGCCAGCGCCTTCTTCATGTCCGGCGTCAGCGCGTCATAAGCGGCCTTGTTCACCACCACGATGTTCTGCGGCAGGAAGGCCTGCACATCGTAGAAATGGGTCAGATAATCCCACGCCTGACTGTCAATGCCGGTGGCGCTGGAGGTAATCATCGCGTCGAGCGCGCCGGTGCGGAAGGCCTGCGCGATTTCCGGCACCTGAATGGTCACGGGCGAGGCGCCGATCAGATCGGCAAAGCGGGCGGTTGCCGGGTTGAAGGAGCGGAACTTCGAGCCCTTCAGGTCCGCCATCGCGGTGATGGGCTTCTTGGTGTAGATGCCCTGCGGCGGCCAGGCGACGGAATAAAGCAGCACCATGCCGGACTTTTCCAACTGGGCAGCCAGCCGCTGCTTTGCGGCGCCATAGAGCTTCTGCGCCTCGGCATAGCTGCCGACGAGGCCGGGCACCGAGTCGAAGCCGAAGAGCGGGTTCTCATTCGACAGGACCGAGACCAGCATCTCGGCCATCTGCACCTGCCCGGTCTGCACCGCGCGGCGCATCTCCGGCATCTTCACCAGCGAACCGTTGGAATGCACAGTGATGGCGAGCTTTCCAGGCGCTGCCTTTTCAAGGTCGGCGACAAACTCGCGCACATTCTTGGTCTGGAATGTGCCGTCGGAATAGCCGGTCGGCATGTCCCATTTCACCTGCGCCGTTGCCGGGGCAGCGACAGTCACAACCGTTGCTGCAAATGCAGCGCTCAGCCAATGTTTCATCCGTCTCACTCCTCACTGTGGGGCTTTGCCCCTGTTGCATTCAGGGCCATGTCCGGCCCGGCTTCCCGTCCGCCCCCTCGGCGGACAAT
>JANMMX010000080.1:0-9397 GCA_031373605.1 Allobosea sp.
GCGATTGACGGAGGCACACCATCGCCAAACATGCCTGATTTTGATGTGCTTGCACGCAATATCGGCCAGTTTGTCGAGCATGCCGGCAAGGCGACGGCTGCCTATCTCAAACCGATGGAGACAGGAGAAGGCCGAAAGGGCGTCGCTGATGAGGTCAGCGACGTGGTCAAGACGCTCGGTCGTGTCGCCGAAAAATGGCTGAATGACCCGCAAAAGGCTGTCGAGGCGCAGACGGCCATTACCACCGGTTTTTTCGAGCTTTGGGGCTCGACCCTGCGGCGCATGAATGGCGAGGAGCAGGCACCGATTGCCGCGCCGGAGCCGCGCGACAACCGCTTTGCTGATCCTGAATGGTCGGCGAACCCGATGTTCGATTTCGTCAAGCAGGCCTATCTGCTGACCTCGCGCTGGGCCGAGGGCATTGTTGACCAGACGCAAGGCCTTGACGACCATCAGCGCGGCAAGGCGAAGTTCTACGTCAAGCAGATCTCCGGCGCGCTTTCGCCCTCGAATTTTCTGGCGACCAATCCCGAATTGCTGCGCGAAACGCTGAAGCAGAATGGCGAGAACCTCGTGCGTGGCATGAAGATGCTGGCCGAGGACATCGAGATCGGCAAGGGCGAGCTCAAAATCCGCCAGTCCGACCCCGGCAGCTTCGAAGTCGGCGTCAATATCGCGAATACGCCGGGCAAGGTGGTCTTCCGCAATGATCTGATCGAGTTGATTCAATACGCGCCCACGACAGAGACGGTGCTGAAGCGTCCTTTGCTGATCGTTCCGCCCTGGATCAACAAGTTCTATGTGCTCGATCTCAACGCCGAAAAGAGCTTCATCCGCTGGTGCGTGGCGCAGGGCCTGACGGTGTTCTGCGTGTCCTGGGTCAATCCGGACGAGCGGCACGCCACCAAAGGTTTTGAAGAGTATATGCGCGAAGGCATCATGGCTGCGCTGGATGGAATCGAGGCTGCCACCGGCGAGCGCCAGGCCACAGCCATCGGCTATTGCGTCGGCGGCACCATGCTGGGCGTGACGCTGGCCTATATGGCAGCGACGGGCGATGACCGAATTTCGAGCGCCACCTTCTTCACCACGCAGGTAGATTTCACCCATGCGGGCGAATTGTCGGTGTTTGTCGACGAGGAGCAGATCCGGTCTGTCGAGGAGCAGATGGCGCAGCGCGGCTATCTTGACGGGGCGCGCATGGCCGGTGCCTTCAACATGTTGCGCCCGAATGACCTGATCTGGTCATATGCCGTGAACAATTATCTCAAGGGCAAGACACCGCAGCCCTTTGACCTGCTCTACTGGAACGCTGATTCCACCCGGATGCCGGCAGCCAACCACTCGTTCTATCTGCGCAGTTGCTACCTCGAGAACAGGCTGGCCAAAGGCGAGATGGAACTTGCCGGGCAGAAGCTTGACCTGTCGAAGGTGATGATCCCGATCTTCAATCTGGCGGCGAAAGAGGACCACATTGCGCCAGCGCTCTCGGTTTTCGAGGGCTCCAAGTGTTTTGGCGGCAAGGTGGACTATGTGCTGTCTGGCTCGGGGCACATTGCTGGCGTGGTCAACCCGCCCGCCAAGGTGAAATACCAGTACTGGGCCGGCGGTCCGGTGGCAGGCAGATTCGAGGATTGGGCGGCAAAAGCGACCGAGACACCTGGCTCGTGGTGGCCATACTGGATCAAATGGATCGAGGCGCAGGCGCCCGAGCGCGTGCCCGCACGCAAGCCTGGCGGCAAGCACGAGCCGATCTGCGATGCGCCTGGAACCTATGTGAGGGTCAAGGCCTGAGCGCCGGAGACCGGACCAGCATCGACGTCAGAACATCGAGCCCGAGAGCGTCTGCCCGGCGCCATGATGGGCGGTAAAATGGTCAAGGATGGCCTTGGTCTCGGCGATCACGCCAAAGCCGCCAGTCACATTCGAGCCTGCCGTAACCAGATGCGGTGCCACCAGCAGCATCGGGCAGCCCTGCTCTGCCTCGCCAATGAGGTCAACAATGGCCTGTCTTGGCCGCGCAAAATCGACATAGCGGATGTCCAGCGCCTGTCGCAAGGCGGGGTGATAGGCCAAGACGCCCTCGATCAGCGCGCAATCAGGGCAGTAGCGCCCTGATGTCTCACGGACCTCGAGGCTGGAGCGAAGCAGGAACAGGATTTCGGTCATTGCCAATGGCTCCATTGGTAAAAAACTTGACCCAGACACGAAAAAACCGGCCGCAAGGGCCGGTTTCTCGTGAGGCTGCGTCCCAGGCTCAGTTGCGATAGGCAACCGTCTTGGAGACAGGAACCGGCTGCGTGGGGTTATCCCAGCGATAGGTGATGCCAGCCGAGAAGATGTGGATCGTCGGCTTGGCTTCTGCCTGATACTGAACGTTGTTGAACTGCGGATGACCCGGCAGATATGTGACGCGAGCCTTGTTGACCTTCAGGAAGGTGTAACCAAGGTCGAGCGTCAGCTTTTCGGTGGCCTTGTAGCTCAGGCCGGTCGAGAGCCAGAGGCGGTCATTGTCCGAGATGTAGATGGTGCGGTTGGTGTCGTTGACCGCCGAGAGCTCGTAACCGACACCGGCACGAACCGTCAGAGCCTCGCTCCACTTGTATTCCAGACCGCCGGAGAAGAACCAGCTGTCATCATAGACGAAGTTCAGGCTGGTGACCGGGGTGTTGGTGGTGCTGTTCACGATCGGAATGCGGCGGAACTTGCTCCAGTTGGTCCACTCGACACCGAGATGGGCCTGCCAGCGATCATTGATGACCTGCGAGACACCGACCACGACTGAGTCTGGAAGATTGAGGTTTGCCTTGATCGGCAGGACATTCGGCGCGAGGCCGGCGAAGTCCCCCGTCAGAGTCTGGCGGATCGAAGAGCGATAGCCGATGCCGATCGTGGTCGACTTTGTCGGGGTCAGGGTGACACCGAGGCGGTAGCCGAAATCGATGGAGTCACCATCGAGGATCGCAGGCGAAGCCGTCGGGGCAATGCTGTTGGCAAACTTCAGCACTGTCTTGATGTACTGGATCTGGACGGCGGCACCGACGGCCAGCCAATCATTGACCTGATAACCGATTGTCGGGGAGACGTTGATGCTGCGAACCTTGGCCGAGCGACCATAGGTCTGGCCGCCATAAACCTGATTTTCCGGCTTCGAGCGCAGGCCGAACGGCGCACCAGTTGTGTAACCGAGCCACAACCGGTCGGTCAGCTGCCACGCTGAGTAGGACGCCGGCACGAAGGCACCCTCGCCGCCGATGTTGCCCGTGCCGCCATCACGACCGCCAGCAGCGGTCAACGGGATGGCAGGGGCGGTCAGCCGTGTCGGCGAAGTGGTGTTGTATTCGGCCTTGGGCAGAATGTAGGTGCCGTTCATCTGGCTTGTGCGGCCGGGGAACATTGTAATGACAGCCGGGTTCCACGCCATGCCGCCCATGCCGATGCCGCCGGAAGCTGCACCTGCGTAGGCAAGGCCAAGGCCTTCGGCGCTCTGGCCAGCGCGGATGGCGAAGGAGCTGGCCTGGGCTGAGCTGGCGGCAAGCAGAGCGGCAACCGAAACAGTGGCAGCGGCGGCGATCTTGGTGAAGCGCTTCATTGGCATGTCGTCCCTGTCGTTCAACGTCTGATTCTTCTTCGATGCCTGAGCACCTTCGAACATCACCATGCCAAGGACGCGCGCTTGCCGCAATCCTGCCTTGGTTCGGAACCCGGTGACACACGAGGCGGGCGAATGACGCAGCGACATGTCAAAAACGCTCGTAAAACGCCTCTTTTCTGAGCCTTTGCTCGTGGCATGACAGAAAATAATTCGTTTACTTGCGAACCATCCCGAATTTTGCCGATTTGTGCCCTGTGAACGGTTGAACTGGTCAGTCCACCGATTTTGCTATTCCCTTCCAACGTTGCAAATGCGCAACATTCTTTTGGCGGCTCAACAAAGCCGCGTCCTGAGCATGCCGGGGCGACGCAATGGCTCTTGCCATGCAGCACATGGCAGACGCAGGATTGGCACAGCGCCAAGCACCGTCCAAGGCTGCACGCTTCAAAGACAGGGAAACGCCGTGAAACTGCTTCGATATGGCCCAAAGGGCAAAGAAAAACCCGGTCTGCTCGATGCTGATGGCATCCTGCGGGATCTCTCAGCCGTTGTTCCGGACATTGCCGGCAGTGTGCTGACCTCCAAATCACTGGCCAAGATTGCCAAGCTGAACCCCGCGCGCCTGCCAGAGGTGAAGCGCAAGCCACGGATCGGCGCCTGCGTTGGTGATGTGCGCAACTTCATCGCGGTGGGCCTCAACTATGCCGACCATGCCGCCGAGACCGGCGCGCCGATTCCCGCCGAGCCCATCCTGTTCAACAAGGCGCCAAACTGCATTGTCGGACCCTATGATGATGTGATGATCCCCAAGGGCTCGAAGAAGACCGACTGGGAAGTCGAACTCGCCATCGTCATCGGTGATGGCGGCTCCTACATCACAGAGAAGGATGCGCTGAAGGCTGTCGCCGGCTTCTGCGTCTGCAACGACGTGTCCGAGCGCGAATATCAGATCGAGCGCGGCGGCCAATGGGCGAAGGGCAAGGGCTGCCCCACTTTCGGCCCGCTCGGCCCCTGGCTGGTGACCACTGACGAGATCGCCAATGTGCAAAAACTCGGCATGTGGCTCGATGTCGATGGCGAGCGCGTGCAGAACGGCTCGACCAAGACGATGATCTTCGGCGTGAAGCACCTCGTCTCTTATATCAGCCGCTTCATGCGGCTCGATCCGGGCGATGTCATCACCACCGGCACGCCGCCCGGCGTCGGCCTCGGTTTCAAGCCACCACGCTTTCTGAAAGGCGGCGAAACCATTGCGTTGAGCATTGAGGGCTTGGGTACGCAGAAGCAGAAGGTCGTGCCCTACAAGGCATGACCTTGATCGCTGGCGAAAGGCGTGGATCGCCAGCAAAAGGAGTGCGCGGATGAAGCGGCGCGTGCTTTGGGTGACTCCCTGATGGGCTCGCGCCCGTTAGGGAACTCAACCTGGTTGCAGCAAGATCGGCCGGATTTCGAGATCAGCTGCCCAGCATTGGCATCACTCAATCCACGCAAAAACGCTGGGTGATCCGGCAAGTAATGCCACCATTGTAGTCCTGGTTGCAAGATGACCTTGCCTGTTCATAGCGAACCTGGCCGTAATACTTGCGATCAAGCCCGTTTGTTTCTCTCAAGCCCCTGTTGTTGGCACGCGCGAGCGCCTCATCTTGACTGTATCCCGAGCCGGATGCCCGGACTGTCCCACAAAAGGCGGAAGCGCTTCCGGTGAACAGCAAAACAGAAGCTGCCAGTGCTGCAAAACCCGCAATCATAGATCTGTTATTCATTTTGAACCCCCGTTCCGCAAAAACCATTCGTTCGGCATCTCTCAACGCGAATGCCTTACGTAAGAGTAACTCCGACAGCTGCACCCTTCAACCTGAATTTTTTGCCCGATCGCGCAGGGGCCTACGTCTGCACTGGCGAACAGCGCGAGGCGGATACATCTTCTGCAAAATGCCGAACCGGCACGCCAGTCGGCGTCGGCCTCGGCTTCAAGTCACCACGCTTCCTGAAAGGCGGCGAAACCCTTGCGTCGAGCATCGAGGGGCTTGGCACGCAGAGGCAGAAGGTCGTGCCTTACAAGGCATGATGGCTAAAGAACGTCGCTGCTTTCGCCGCGGCTTTTCTTGTGCTGGATCCCAGATCGGGCTGACGCCCGTCCGGGAATCGTTCGCCAGCTTGAATGACCTTCATCGCCCGATTTGCGACGCCCGGAACCGTGCAGCGCAGCGGAACGGTATCCGGGACCCATCGCAACACCTCTTCTTATCCGCTCAAAAGCTCAAAGCCCCAGCATCAGCTTGATGTTCTGGACCGCTGCGCCCGATGCGCCCTTGCCGAGATTGTCGAGCCTGGCGACCAGCACGGCCTGGCGGCGGCTTTCATTGCCGAAGACGCGCAACTCGAGCATGTTGGTGTCGTTCAAGCTCTCGGCCTCGATCTTGCCATTGGCTTCGGCTGGCTGCGTGCGCACGAAGGCGCTGCCGCGGAAATGCGCCTCGATCACCGCTTCCAGATCAGCGGCGCGCGGCTTGCCCTGCAACTGGTCGAGATGCAGCGGGATCGAGACCAGCATGCCCTGGCGGAAATTGCCGACAGACGGCACGAAGATCGGGCGCTTCGACAGGCCGGAATAGTGCTGCAGCTCCGGCAGGTGCTTGTGCTCGAGGCTCAACCCATAGAGCTCGAAGGAAGGCGCACGGCCAGCCTCATGCGTCTCGATCATCGACTTGCCGCCGCCGGAATAGCCAGACACTGCATTCACTGTGACGGGAAAATCCTTTGGCATGATGCCAGCATCAATGAGAGGCCGCAGCAGCGCGATGCCGCCGGTCGGATAGCAGCCCGGATTGGACACGAGCCTCGCTTTTGCAACGGCCTTCGCATGACCAGCCGTGAGTTCCGGAAAGCCATAGGTCCAGCCCGGCGCGACGCGATGCGCCGTCGAGGCATCGACGATCTTCGGTGCATCTTCACCAAGGTCGGCCGCCAACGCAGCCGATTCCAGCGCCGCATCATCGGGCAGGCACAGCACCACGAGATCGACCTCCGCCATCAGCGCCTTGCGCGCAGCAGGGTCCTTGCGCTTGTCAGCAGCGATGCTCTTGACCTGAACTGTGGGCTCCAGCGCCAGGCGCTCGCGGATGCCCAGCCCCGTCGTGCCGGCTTCGCCATCGATGAAAATCGTTTTCAGGGAAGTGCTCATCTTGGTCTCTCGTCAGGTGCTTCGGGAGGGTTCGGGGGCGTTGCGGGGCCGTGCGTTTGGCCAACAAAAAAGCCGCGCTGGTGGCGCGGCTTGCGGGCGGCTGGCATGTGGCCAGACGTCATCGCAGGCGCGCGCTGTGGGCCTGTGCGGTGCGACGTCGAGTGCTCTGCTTGTTCATGGAGCGCATATGCTGAAAGGGGCGGGAAATGTCAATTGTTGGCCCGATTTCTTGTTTCACCTTCCCCCTTGTGGAGGGGGCACGTGCCGTGACTGTTCGAAGCAGAAGCGCCCCCTCCCACCCCTCCCCCACGAGGGGGGAGGGCTAACAAGGGATGCCCCGCATAGGGCAACAAGCCCGGCATCTACCGTTTCGCAACACGAATTGGGGAAGCGTGCTCAGCGAAAGCTTGATTCTTCTCAGCACCTTATCGCGCAAAGCTCACAAACTGAATCCGCAACCTCACAGGCTGATTCAAGAGGCTGCCAGACTGATTCAGCCGCCTGAGGATCAGATTCAACAGCCTCATCCCCGACGTCAATGTCTTACCTTCGGGAAATCAAGAGCAGACAGCTGGGCAGCAACAGCACCAGCCCTGTCAGCACGAGGCGCAAGGTTGTCCAGGCATTGGCATTGTGCAGCGCGCGGCCATCCAGCTGCGGGATGCCGTGGATCATCCCCAGCAATGTCAGCGGCAGCGCCACAATGGCGATGGCCCAGGCCATGCGCACCACGAGCGACTTGCGCGGCTGGAGCAGCGCCAGAAGGGCGGGGCCAAGGATCAGCAGCAGCATGATGAGGACGAGAAGAGGGCGCATGGCGGCAGGCTCGCTGTTGGAACAACCGGCACGCTCTCTAGCATGATGCCAACGAAAAAGGGCGACCCGATGGGCCGCCCTTTTCGCCAGCTCGCCCGGAGGGCGAAACAGGGTTTGTGCAATCAGCGCTTCGAGAACTGGAAGCTGCGGCGGGCTTTCGCGCGGCCGAACTTCTTGCGTTCCACGATGCGCGAATCGCGCGTCAGGAAGCCGCCCTTCTTGAGCGGGCCCCGCAGCTCGGGCTCGTAATAGGTCAGCGCCTTGGACAGGCCGTGGCGCACGGCACCGGCCTGACCGGAGAGACCGCCGCCCTTGACGGTGCAAACGATGTCATAGGCACCCACGCGGTTGGCCACCGTCAGCGGCTGCTGGAGCAGCATGCGCAGCACGGGACGGGCGAAATAGACCTCGAACACGCGGGTGTTGACGATGATCTTGCCAGTGCCGGGCTTGAGCCAGACGCGAGCGATCGCGTTCTTGCGCTTGCCGGTGGCATAGGCACGGCCCTGCTTGTCGATCTTCTGCACATGGACTGGAGCAGCAGGAGCTGCCGACGCCATGGTGCCGCCGAGCTGGTCGAGAGACTGGAGAGTTTCAGCCATTGTCAGAGCCTCGCATTCTTGCGGTTGAGGACGGCGATGTTCAGCGCCTCGGGCGTCTGGGCGGAATGGGGATGCTCGGGGCCCTTGTAGACGCGCAGGTTGCCGAGAATCTGGCGGAACAGCGGGCCGCGCGGCAGCATGCGCTCGACAGCCTTCTCGACGATGCGCTCGGGAAAGCGACCCTCAAGAATGAACTTGGCAGAGCGTTCCTTGATGCCACCGATATAGCCGGTGTGGTGATAATACACCTTGTTCTCGCGCTTGCGCCCGGTGAACACCACCTTCTCGGCATTCACGATGATGACATTGTCGCCGCAATCGACATGGGGCGTGTAGGCCACCTTGTGCTTGCCGCGCAGACGCATCGCCACAATGGTGGCGAGACGGCCGACGACGAGCCCGGAGGCGTCAATCACAACCCACTTCTTGTCGACATCGGCGGGCTTGAGCGACATGGTCTTTTGCACAGCGCTTCCCTTTCCTTGGTTCAAGAAACATTAGCTCCGCCGACGGGTGCCAGCGGGGTGTGAGGGTGCGATAGGGGGTGTGGGGTGCGGTGTCAAGCGTTGTGATGCGCTGATGGGGGTGGTTAACGGTCTTAAATTGAATGAAAACAATGGGTTGAGGTGAGTGGTATTTGGATACTGCGTATTGGTAACATGATACCGTATGTTTTTTGCACATTTCTTGTTTCACCTCCCCCCTTGTGGGGAAGGTCGGGAGGGGGCGCTGGCGAGGTAGTGGCCAAGCTGTTGAGGGCCTCTTGAAAGCCCGCGACTGCCCCCCTCCCAACCCTCCCCCACAAGGGGGGAGGGCTTTGGCCACCCGCGTCATTCCGGGGCATCGCACTTGCGATGAGCCCGGAACCCATAGCCACCGATATTGCCGAACATGGCGGGACGGGTGCCGCTCTGCTGGTTGAACACAGGTGCGCATGGGTTCCGGGTTCCGCGTTCCGCGACCCCGGAATGACAGGGGTATGCGACTCCCGGACGGGTGCAGCGGAGCGGAACCCGATCCGGGAACCAGCGCAATGACCCTTCGCGCCAGCGCCTTGCGATTGCGAGGGTTACAGTCGGCGCCGCTCTCGCGGCCGTTTGTTGCGCTGGATTCCGGGTTCTGTTCCGCTTTGCTCCACAGCCCCACGAACGCCCCCTCACCTGCCCGGAATCGAGTACGTCCCCGTGGCGTGGCAGACGA
>JANMMX010000287.1:0-1747 GCA_031373605.1 Allobosea sp.
CACTTATTCGGCTGGCAAGCTTGTGATCGCATCCGGCCCGTGGATCGAGGAATCGGTGCCCGACCTCAAGCCACACGTGCAGCCGGTGCGGCAATGCGTGGCGTGGTACGCTGTCAGCAAGCCGGAACTCTACACGCCCGAGCGTTTCCCGGTCTTCATCCTGACCGTGGATGAGGGCAATCTCTATGGCTTTCCGCTCTACGAACACCCCGGCTTCAAACTCGGCAGTCCGCATTTCGGGCGCGAGGCAATCGACCCGAACGATCCTGACCGCACGCCGAGCGAAGCGCAGCTCAAGGTCATGCGGGAATCTCTCAAGCGCTATTTTCCTGATGCCGATGGCGAGATGCTGATGGTCAAGGGTTGCATCTACACCGTGACCCCGGACGAGCATTTCCTGATTGACCATGTGCCCGGCGTGCCGCAAGCGCTGTTTGTCTCGGCCTGTTCGGGCCATGGATACAAGTTTGCCAGCGCGATTGGCGAAGCTCTTGCCGACATCTGCGTGGCGGGGAAAAGCCAGTTCGACCTGTCACCTTTCAGCCTTTCGCGTTTGACATCGGCCAGCTGAGCCGAAACCGGAGCCACCTTCGTGCATCAACCGACGAACAACCGCCGTGGCATCATGGCCATGCTTGCGGCAATGTTGCTGTTTGTTGGCAATGACGCGCTGGTGAAGCTGGCGTCGTCCCATTATCCGACCGGGCAGCTCATTGCGGTCAGGGCTGTGTTTGCCGCGCTGACGGCGCTGGTGCTGGTGGTTGCCATGGGGCACGGCTCCAGGCTTGGCATGGTGCTGCGCCCGATCGTTCTGGCGCGAGCCTTTGTCGAGGGCATGGTCGCAGCCCTGTTCATCACTGCGCTTGCCCATTTGCCGCTGGCCAACATCACCGCGATCCTGATGGCCGCCTCGCTTTTCGTCATCGTGCTTGCCGTCATCCTTGGCATCGAGCGCGTGGGGTGGCGGCGCTGGGCGGCTGTCCTCGTCGGGTTCATCGGCGTGCTGTTCGTGGTGCAGCCATCAGTTGCCGGGTTCAATGGCTATTCGCTTCTGGCGCTGGCCAGCGCTGCACTGGTGGCCGTGCGCGAGATCGTGACCCGGAAGCTTGGGGAAGAGATTCCGTCAGTCGTCGTGGCGCTCGCCACCACGATGGCGACCGGCATTGTCGGCGTGATCCTGGGCTTCAGCGAGACCTGGGTGGACTATGCCTCACCCAAGCTCGCCTATCTGATCGCGGCGGCGGTTCTGGTGTCGCTGGGCAATCTCTCGATCATCATGGCCTTCCGCGGCACGGATATGTCGGTGATTTCCGGCTATCGTTATTCCATCGTCATCTTCGCGCTGGTGATGGGCTATCTCGTCTGGGGCGACATTCCGGATCGATGGTCGATCCTTGGAACGGTCCTGATCGTTGGCTCGGGCCTTTACACGCTGCACCGCCAGCGCGTGCGGAACCGGCAGGTCGAAATGACGGCACCTGTGCCATGACGGCCGAACGCGCATGACAACTGAACCGGCATCAGGGCCGGCAAGCCAACAGCCGGCCGACACCCTGTCACGCGTGGCCATGCCAGCGCTTTACATCCTCGTTGCCATTTCGGTGATGCAGCCTGTCGCGCTGAACATTCTGGCGCCTGCCACCCCCGCCCTCGCGCGCACCTTCAACACGAGTTACGCCACGATCCAGCTCACCTTGAGCGTCTACCTCGCCACGGTTGCGCTGTCGCAACTTGTTGTCGGGCCGCT
>JANMMX010000178.1:0-1946 GCA_031373605.1 Allobosea sp.
ACCATGTCCGACTGCGGCCTGATGAACAGGCTCATGATGTAGCGCCCGATCAGTGTGTAAATCAGCGCGGCCAGCACGAAATTGGGCAGATGGAAAACCCAGTAAGCGAGTGATGATTCCATGGAGCCCTGCTGTAAATTCCGACGGGCGGCACTTGAGGCCCGTGTGAGGTCGTTCTGAAAGAAACAGGGGCGGGATGCAATCCCGCCCCTGTCCGTCACCCGGATCGACAGGCGATCAGGCGAGCTTTTCTTCCATCATCGTCTTGCCGCGCGGACGACGGCACTCGTCGATGAAGTCCTGCATTTCCTTGGAAGGAGCAGGGGTCATCAGCGAGACAACAATCATGACCAGGAAGCCAGCAGGCAGGCCGAAGGCAGCCGAGGAGATGTTGTTGATGTTGAACCAGCCGACGCGCGAGGCGAGCGGATGGGTCACAAGCACGGGACCATCAGTCATGAGCGGGTTGGCCAGGGTGGCCTTCATGACATCCGGGCTGACAAGCGGCGCCCAGGTGATCGGATTGAGCAGCGAGCTCATGCCGAAATAGTTGACGCCAACATGCGGGAAGTAGCGCGTGATGATCAGGTAGAACAGGGTCAACCCGAAGCCGACGATCATGCCGGCAACAGCGCCTTCCTTGGTCGTGCGCTTCCACCAGACACCCAGAACGAGCGCCGGGAAGAGGCCGCCTGCCGCCAGCGAGAAGGCCCAGGCCACCATTGCGAGGATGTCAGAGGGACGTGTCGAGGCTACATAAGCTGCCGCGATCGCCACAATGACGAGCAGGACGCGCGAGACCATCATACGTTTTTGCGTCGGCGCGTTGGGGTCGATCATCTTGTAGTAGACATCATGCGACAGCGCGTTGGCGATGGCGAGCAAGAGGCCATCGGCTGTGGAGAGCGCGGCAGCAAGACCACCAGCGGCCACAAGGCCGGTGATGACATAGGGCAGGCCTGCGATTTCAGGAGTCGAGATCACCACCACGTCGGTGTTGATGACGAAATCCTGCCAGCGAAGGATACCTGTATGGCCAGCAACCGCCTTGCAGGCATCAGCCACAGCCGCCACCGACGCTGCGGATTTGCCGCAGATCGTGATGAGGCCAAGCTTGCCCCAGTTGTAGACCCACATCGGCATTTCCGCGAGCGGCTTGCCGATCAAGGTGGAATAGACCTCGAGCTTCGAGAAGGCGGCATAGGCCGGCGCCGTGAAGTAGAGGATGAAGATGAAGAGCAGTGACCAGGCCACCGACTTGCGCGCATCACGCACGGACGGCGTGGTGAAGTAGCGCATCAGGACGTGCGGCAGCGAAGCCGTGCCGACCATCAGGCAGAAGATCAGCCAGAAATAGTTGGCTGGCGAGTAGCTGGTGAACGGAGCGACGTGCTGCTTCATGCCAGCCGGTGCAAGCCCGTTCTTGATGAAGCTCTGCTCGAGATCCGAGATCTGCTGGATTGCCTGGCCATAGGTGAGCTGGGGGATTGGCAGGCCGAACTTCTTGGCCGACATGATGATGACCGGGATCAGGTAGGCGACGATCAGCACGATGTACTGTGCAACCTGCGTCCAAGTGACGGCCTTCATGCCACCGAGCATCGAGCAAACCAGGATGCCGGCAAGACCGACAGCGCAGGCCCATTCGAAAGGCATGTCGAGGAAGCGCTGGGCGATGAGGCCCGTGCCGAAGATCTGCGCCACCACATAGGTGAAAGAGCAAGCCAGCAGAACGACGACGCCGCAAAGGCGCGCCATGTTGCCGCCATAGCGGGCGGACAGGAAGTCCGGCACCATATAGGCGCCAAACTTGCGCAGGAACGGGGCAATCAGCACCGCAACCAGCACGTAGCCGCCGGTCCAGCCGAGCACGAAGGCCAGGCCACCGTAGCCCTGCAGATACAGGGTGCCCGCCAAGCCGATGAAGGAGGCGGCGGACATCCAGT
>JANMMX010000185.1:0-6935 GCA_031373605.1 Allobosea sp.
GGGGCTTCTGCTCACAGCTTCCGCAGTCTCACCTGTCTTTGCCCAGGCTCCGGCGAGCAATCCTGTTGCCACGCCAGCCCAGGCATCTGCGCCCTCTGCTCCCGCTGTGCCCTTGCGCACGATTGTTGCGCGCCCTGCCCGCTTCCGCTTGCGCCCATCCTCGCCAAGAGATGCCGAATGCTGGGCCTTTGATGGCCTCGTTCCCGGTCCGGCAATCCGCATCAAGCTGGGCGAGGAGTTGCAGCTCAAGGTCGAAAACCGCATCGACAAACCGATCGCGCTGCATTTCCACGGCATGCGCGGACTGGCGAGCATGGATGGTGTCGGCGACTTCTCGCAAGACGCCATAGCCCCCGGCGCGAGCTTCGAATATCGCTTCACCCCGCCGGATGCTGGCAGCTTCCTGTTCCGCCCGCTGCTGATTGGCGCGTCCAGCGAAGCCGCTGATCGCGGCCTTTCCGGCATGCTGATCGTGGAAGAATTGGGTGAACGCCAAGTCGATCACGACATTCCGGTCATCATTGACGACTGGCTGTTGGCAGACGATGGCGCAGTGCAGCCCTTTGTCGCCAGCGCGCCAGAGGCCGCAGGTGCTGGCCGCCTTGGCAGCTGGCTGACGGCCAACGGCAAGGCACCGCCCGAACGCATCTCGCTTCCCGCAGGCGCTCGTGTCCGTCTGAGGCTTGCCAATGCCTGCAATGCACGGATCACGCGGCTGCGATTCGATGGCATGAAAGCCTTTGTGGCGGCCGTTGACAGCCAGCCGACTGACACGTTCGAACCCGTGCGGGCTCAGCTGCCCTTCCCGCCCGGCAGCCGCTACGACATCATGTTCGACATGCCCGAGCAGGTGGGCGAGGCCGCAAGCGTTGTTGCACTGATCGGCGCAGGCGTGCCGCTGGTTCGGCTCGTCTCCGAAAATCGGCCTGCCGGTCCGCCAAGGCCGGCTCGCGGCGAGAAGGTCGCGCTGGCACCCAACAAGCTGCTGCCTGCCGCTGTCAGGTTGCAGGATGCAAGACGCGTCGAGCTGGTGCTGGAGGGCGGCGCCAGAATCATGCCCGAGTTCAAGCTTGACCTGACTGGAGTTGATCTGGCCAAGCCGTGGTCCCTGAATGGCAGGCAGGGCGATGCCAAGGCGCCCCCCCTGTTCAGCGTCAGGCGCGGCACGCCCATGGTGCTGGCCCTCGTCAACAGGACAGCGTTTTCGCAGCCGCTGCATGTGCATGGCCACAGCTTCCGACTGCTGCACCCGCTCGACGACGGCTGGGAGCCTTATTTCCTTGATACCTTGCAGGTTCCGGAAGGCCGCACGTTGCGGATCGCGTTCATTGCCGACAATCCCGGCAAATGGTTGATCTCATCCACCGTGCTGGAGCGTTTCGACGTTGGATTCTGGACCTGGTTCGAAGTGACCTAGCCAATACGCGGTAACGGCCTATATCATGGGCATATGCCTATTTTATATGCATTTTTCACCCTGTGAAACGCACAGCTTCAAACCTTTGCCGACATGGCGAGCCGTCCCAAGCAATGATATGAACGTTCCGCAGGCAAGTGTGCCAGAACGCACCCGGAGGCAGGAACGCGCATGAAAAAGATCGAGGCGATCATCAAGCCGTTCAAGCTCGATGAAGTGAAGGAAGCCCTTCAGGAAGTCGGCTTGCAGGGCATCACAGTGCTCGAAGCCAAGGGCTTTGGTCGCCAGAAAGGGCATACCGAGCTTTATCGCGGCGCTGAATATGTCGTCGATTTTCTGCCCAAGGTGAAGATCGAGATCGTGCTGGCCGACGAAATGGTCGAAGGGGCGATCGAGGCCATCAAGAAGGCCGCCCAGACAGGCCGCATCGGTGATGGCAAGATTTTTGTATCCAGCGTCGAGGAAGCCATTCGCATCCGGACTGGCGAGACAGGATCGGATGCCATCTGATTTCGGGAAACCGGCAGAGATCTGCCAGTTTTCCATTCACCCATTCGCGCCAAGCGGCACACGCGCCACGCGGATTGAACCATGAACCACAAGAAACCTGATCAAGAGGATTGAGCGACATGAAGACCGCCAAGGACGTGCTGAAGGCGATCAAGGACAATGACGTCAAGTATGTGGATTTCCGCTTCACCGACCCGCGCGGCAAGTGGCAGCATGTGACGTTCGACCAGAGCATGGTCGATGAGGACATCTTTGCCGAAGGCACGATGTTCGATGGTTCGTCCATTGCCGGCTGGAAGGCCATCAATGAATCCGACATGATCCTGATGCCGGATCCGACGACCGCCACCATGGACCCGTTCTTCTCGGCCTCCACCATGTCGATCACCTGCGACATTCTCGAGCCCTCCACCGGCGAGCCCTACAACCGCGATCCGCGTGGCATGGCCAAGAAGGCCGAGGCCTATCTGAAGTCGACCGGCATCGGCGACACCATCTTCGTTGGCCCGGAAGCTGAATTCTTCGTCTTTGACGACGTGAAGTTTGCTTCAGAGCCTTACAACACCGGCTTCAAGCTGGACTCGGTCGAGCTGCCCACCAACGGCATGACCGACTATGAAGGTGGCAACATGGGCCACCGCGTCGCCACCAAGGGCGGCTATTTCCCCGTCCCGCCGCAGGATTCCGCCCAGGACATGCGCGGCGAAATGCTGGCTGCCATGGCCGCCATGGGATGCACGGTCGAGAAGCACCACCATGAGGTGGCTTCCGCCCAGCATGAGCTTGGCTTGAAGTTCAACACGCTGACGCTGATGGCCGACCAGATGCAGATCTATAAGTACTGCATCCACAACGTCGCCCAGAGCTATGGCAAGACAGCCACCTTCATGCCGAAGCCGGTCTATGGCGACAATGGCTCGGGCATGCACGTCCACCAGTCGATCTGGAAGAATGGCAAGCCCACGATGGCCGGCAACAAGTATGCCGATCTCAGCCAGGAGTGCCTTTGGTACATTGGCGGCATCATCAAGCACGCCAAGTCGCTCAACGCCTTCACCAACCCGTCCACCAACTCCTACAAGCGTCTGGTGCCGGGCTATGAGGCCCCGGTTCTGCTGGCCTATTCGGCCCGCAACCGTTCGGCTTCGTGCCGTATCCCGTGGACGACATCGCCCAAGGCCAAGCGCGTCGAAGTGCGTTTCCCCGACCCGATGGCCAACCCGTATCTTGCATTCGCTGCCATGCTGATGGCTGGCCTCGACGGCATCGTGAACAAGATCGATCCGGGCCCGGCCATGGACAAGGATCTCTACGATCTGCCGCCGAAGGAACTGAAGAAGATCCCGACGGTTTGCGGTTCGCTGCGCGAAGCGCTGGAGTGCCTCAAGAAGGACAACGCCTATCTCAAGGCTGGCGGCGTCTTCAATGATGACTTCATCGAAAGCTATATCGACCTCAAGATGCAGGACGTCGCTCGCTTCGAGATGACGCCGCACCCGGTCGAGTTCTCGATGTACTATTCCTACTGAGGGTTTCCTCCCGACCGCTTTCGCGGTCCACCTGACGAACCGGGGCAGCAATGCCCCGGTTTTTTGTTGGGCTCACGCAGCCCTCGGCTGCGCGTCAACCAACGGCGCGGCGCCGTAGATGGCCATCAGCCTGCGCACATGCCGCTCGGTTGTCAGCGGCACGGCCCAATAGCTGTCATAAGCGCTCGCGCCCAGCCATGACACCGTCGTGGCATCCGAAACACTGCGCAAGGCCGCCGCCAGTGCATCGCGGCTGGCCGCTTTCACCAGGAAGCCGCTCGCGCCGTCAACGATCCAGTCCGATGCACCCATCGTGGTTGAGGCAATGCAAGGCACGCCGCGTGCCATGGCCTCGGGCACTGTCAGCGGGCCTGTCTCGTACCAGAGCGAGGGCGCCACCAACGCGCGCGCAGCATCAATCTGTCCTGCAACCTCTTCAGCCGAAAGCCAGCCGGTAAGCTCAGCATCGGGATTGGCCGCGCGAATCTCATCGGCCATCGGCCCATCACCGACAAACCGCACTGGCATGCCGACTTTGCGCGCAGCTTCAGCCAGCAGCACGACACCTTTTTCCTGCGTCAGACGGCCGAGATAGAGAACATGGCCATTTCGCGCGACATCAACGGCAGGCCGCTGCCTTGCCTCGATCATGTTTTCGACTGTCACATGCCGGGCTTGCTCAGGCAGATAGGGTTCGGCAAATTGCCGCGCAAAGGCCGAGACATGCACGAATGTCAGGTCAGCAATGTCATTGAGCGCCCGGTTGGAGCCCCATTGCCGCGCCACCCGCACCAGCTTGTGGGCATATGAAGCCCGGTCGCAATTGGCGGATATGCAGGCCGTGCCCATCGGGGCTTTCGTGCAGGGCTGGCTTTTCTGAAAGTCATAGTAGCCGCCAGCCGGGCAAAACGAGAAATAGTCATGCATGGTCACGAACACCGGCAAGCCGCTTTCGCCTGCCGCTGCAAGGGCTGAAGGGCTGAACGCCTTGGTCCACTGGTGCAGGTGGATCACGCTGTCACGGCGGGAGACCCTGGCGAAAAGCTGCTTCAGAAACGTTTGTGCAGGCGCGTTCCAGATGCCCTGGCGCGCGGCAGCGAGCTTGCCGGCCATCTGCCAGACATCATCCATCGCAAAGCGCTCGACAGTGATGTTCGGATGATCGAGCATCGGGCTGACGTCGCCGACGGCGCAAGCAAAAGTGACATCGACACCCGCTTCAGCCAGACCACGCGCACTGTCGATGGCCACCTTTGCAGCGCCACCATTCACGGCCGCAAAATCACTCACAATCACGACATGCATCACGAACGCCCCTTATGAGACGCCAGCATGGCAGCAGAGTCTTGATATTTGCTGAGCGCGTTGCTTGCCGGGCCCTGCCTGAGACTCAGCGCAAACCGAGAACCACGAGTGCTATCAGTGCCAAGGCGCCAGCAATGCCCCAAAGCAGCCTGGAAGAGTGGCGCGTCGGCAAGGACGTGTGCGGCAAGCCGTCTTCCCAGGCGAAACTCTCGCCTGCCAGTCGCGCCGCCTTTTCAAGGCTGACTGCGTGAAATGCCGAACCGCTCTTGCCACTTGAACGCAACACGACGCCCATCCCCTCATGCCTGATTGCATGAGGATGACAGATTGCGGTTAAATTTCGGCAAATGCACGCGCGATTTGTGCGGCGAGATGTCAGACTTTCGGCAGTGGCTCTGTCACACGACTGTCAAGACGAGCGTTGATGAAAGCGGCATATTTGAAGGGTTCAAAAGGAGCGCGCGATGACCGACCGCAATGACATGATCGAAGCCGAGATCGCCCATAACCGTGGCCAGGCCTATGAAGAGGCCGAGAACCAGGGCACCAACACCAGCGCAAACCCGACCATGGGTGAAATCATCGCCACCCGCATGTCGCGCCGCGATCTGGCGCGCGGTCTCCTCGCTGTTTCGGCGATGACTGCCACCGTCTCGCCGCTGGCGATCCTGGCATCGGACCAGGCCAATGCCCAGGCAGCCAGCACCACCCCCAATTTCAACTTCGCCGAAATTGCCGCCGGCTCGGACGAGAAGCATCATGTGGCAGATGGCTATGACGCCGATGTGCTGATCCGCTGGGGCGACAAGGTTTTCGCTGACTCGCCGGAATTCGCGCCTCAGGCCCAGACGGCCGCCGCGCAGGGCCGCCAGTTCGGCTACAACAACGATTACCTCGGCTACATCCCGATGCCAGGTGCCGCCAACCCGTCAACCCATGGCCTGCTCGTGGTCAACCACGAATACACCAACGAGGAACTGATGTTCCCCGGCATCGGTCGTCAGGACCGAGAGAAGAAGTTCTCGAACATGACCAAGGACCTGGCTGCCATCGAAATGATGGCCCATGGCGGCAGCGTTCTCGAAATCCGCAAGACGAACGGCAAATGGGCCGTCGACACGTCTTCGAAGTTTGCCCGCCGCATCACGGCCGAGACTGAAATGGCGCTCTCGGGTCCAGCCGCCGGACTGGACCGCGTCAAGACCAGCTATGACCCGACGGGCACCCGCGTTCGCGGCATGCTGAACAACTGCGCTGGCGCCACGACGCCTTGGGGCACCTGGCTCACCTGCGAAGAGAACATCAACGGCTATTTCTGGGGCAAGCGCGCTGACGGTCATGCCGAAAACGCGAACTACGCCCGCATGGGCATTCCCGGCAACTGGTACAACTGGGGCCAGTATCACGACCGGTTCGACCTCGCGAAGGAGCCGAACGAGGCCAACCGCTTCGGCTGGGTTGTCGAGATCGATCCGATGGATCCGACCTCCATGCCGGTGAAACGCACCGCGATGGGCCGCTTCAAGCATGAAGGGGCAGCCAACATCATCAACAAGGATGGCCGTTTCGTTGTCTATCAGGGCGATGACGAGCGTTTCGACTATGTCTACAAGTTCGTCACTGAAGCCGCCGTCAACCGCACGGACCGCGCTGCCAACCGCAACATCCTTGATCGTGGTACGCTGTTTGTCGCCCGCTACAATGCCGATGGCACGGGTGACTGGCTGCCGCTGGTTTTCGGCCAGGGCCCGCTGACCGAGGCCAATGGCTTCAAGTCCCAAGGCGATATCGTGATCGAGACCCGGCGCGCTGCTGATTTGCTTGGCGCCACCAAGATGGACCGCCCGGAAGATGTCGAGGCCAATCCGAAGACCAACAAGGTCTATGTGATGCTGACCAATAACTCGCGCCGCAAGGCCGAGGACGTGAACCCGGCCAACCCGCGTGGTGACAACCGCTTCGGCCACATTGTCGAGATGCTGCCCGATGGCGAGGACCACGCCTCCACGCGCTTCAAGTGGGAAGTGCTGGTAAAGTGCGGCGACCCTTCGGTGGCGGCTGTCGGCGCCACCTTCAATGCCAACACGACCAAGGATGGCTGGTTCGGAATGCCGGACAATTGCGCGATCGATGCTGCTGGCCGCCTTTGGGTCACGACAGATGGCAACATGCCA
>JANMMX010000189.1:0-4839 GCA_031373605.1 Allobosea sp.
GGGCCGAGTTCGGAGGGGAGTTTCATGGCTCACTCTGTTTCTGCCGGGCAATTTCGGCATCCGCCGGGAACAACCCAGCCATCTCGCAAACGACGGCGGCGAGTCGGTTCGCCGCATCAGGAATTCCCGCGCTCTTGGCGGCAGCCGCCATCGCGGTCAAGCGCGCAGGCACCTCCAGCAAAGCGGAAAGCTCTGCCGCCAGCCGCTCAGGCGTGAAATCCGGCTGCAAAATCATCAGCGCCGCGCCCGCATCTGCCAGCACCAGGGCATTGGCGGCCTGGTCCTGATCGAGCGCGCCCGGCAGCGGCACCAGCAGAGAGGCCCGGCCAATCACGCCGAGTTCGGCAACCGTGGACGCGCCAGAGCGCCCGATGACCAGATGCGCCTGCGCCATGCGCGCGGGCAGATCCTTGAAGAAGGGCGCGATCTCGGCAGCGATTCCAAGTTGCGCATAGGCCTCGCGCACGCGCGGCCCATCCTCGTCACGCGCCTGCTGCACGACATGCAGACGCGCCCTTGCAGCAGCCGGCAACAACGCCAGCGCAGGCGGCACGATATCGGCCATCACGCGCGCGCCCTGGCTGCCGCCGAAGACAAGCAGATGGACCGGGTCGGTCAATGTCAAAGGCGGCATTGGCTGGTCGGCTACTGCGATCACGGCAGGCCGCACCGGGTTGCCGACATGGCGGCACTTGGCCTTGGCGCCTTCGCTCAGTCCAGCCACTTTGGCAAAGCCGGAGGCGATCACCGAGACGCGCGAGGACAACGCCCGGTTGGCCCGGCCCAGCACGCCATTCTGCTCATGGATCAGCGACGGCACGTCCAGCATGGTGGCGGCCATCAGCGGCGGCACGGTCGGATAACCGCCAAAGCCGACGACGACGGCAGGCTTCAGTTTGCGGATGAGCGCGCGCGAGGCCAGCACGCCGCGCAGAAGCGTCCAGCCTGCCGAGATGATCGCCAGCAGTCCGCGGCCAGACGGCGTGGCTGATGGCACGGCATGGATCGCCTCTGTTGGAAAATCTCCGGCAAAGGCACCCGCACGGCTGTCTGTGACAAGCACCACCCGAAGACCGCGCGCAGCCAGCGCGTGGCTCAGGGCCTCGGCAGGAAAGAGATGGCCGCCGGTGCCCCCGGCGGCCAGCATGATGAGCGGGCGGTCGTTCATTCAGGTTTTCGCCCCGGGCTGAGCGCCAAGGTGATCCATCGATTGCGAGCGAGGCCGGCGTCTGGTCAGCGCCAGCAGGAAGCCCATGCCCAGCGCCAGCGACAGCATCGACGAGCCGCCATAGGAAATGAAAGGCAGCGTCATGCCCTTGGCCGGCATCATGTGCAGGTTCACCATCATGTTGATGGAGGCTTGCGTGCCAAACAGCATGGCAAGGCCCGTGATCGCGAGACGGCTGAATGCATCCTCGCTGCGCTGCGCGACCAGCAGCGACCGCAGGACGATGGTCGCAAACACCGCAACCAGCAGCAGGCAGACAACAATGCCGAATTCCTCGGCCGTGACGGCGAAGATGAAGTCGGTATGCGCATCCGGCAGGCTGCGCTTCACGGTGCCCTCGCCCGGCCCCTTGCCGAGCCAGCCGCCCTGCGCAAAGCTTTCGAGCGCGGTGTCGATCTGGAAGGTGTCGCCCGAGCCCTTGTCCATGAAGCGCTCGATGCGGGCGCGCACATGCGGCACGAACTCGTAAGCCGCAACGATGCCGATGAGCCCGACACCACCCAGGCCCAGCACCCAGAACCAGTGCAGGCCAGCGACAAAGAACAGCCCGGTCCAGACCAGCGTCAGCAGCATCGTCTGGCCGAAATCGGGTTGCAGGATCAGCGGCACGATGGTCAGCGGCAACAGCAGGAAAGCCAGCGGCGTGCCGGGCACATCGCTGCGGCGCGAGCCTTCGGAAAAGGCCCAGGCCGCAAGCACGACAAAGGCCGGCTTCAGCAACTCCGATGGCTGCACAGAGCCCAGCGGCCCGAGGTTCAGCCAGCGCCTTGCGCCCTTCACCTCGGCGCCGAAGAACAGCGTTGCCACCACCATGGCCAGCGCCACGACATAGAAGAGCAGGGCCGCGCGCCGCACATAGCGCGGCGTGAGCAGCGAAGCCGTGACGAAAACCGCCACAGCCAGAACCAGATAGATGGCCTGCCGGTTGACGAAATGGAAGGTCGACAAGCCCAGCCGCTCGGCAACGGGCGGGCCGCCCGCCATCAGCAGCACAACGCCTGCCACCATGAGGATGCCGAGGCTGGTCAGGATGGTGCGGTCGATCGACCACCACCAGGTGCCGGTGAAACTGGGTTCTGCGCGCGAGATCATGATCTGGCCTCCGGCTTCCGGGCTTGGGACTGGACTTGGGACTGGGCTTGGAACCGGGCAAGCCCCGGCAGCGCTTCAACGAGTGCGCGGAACGCATTGCCCCGCACCTCGAAGTTCTGGAACTGATCATAGGATGCGCAGGCGGGCGAGAGCAGCACTGCCGCCTCGCGCTCGCCCTGGGTTGCGGCTGCATCCTGCGCGGCCTGCGCCACCGCGCGCTCCAGCGTCTCGCAGCGCTCATAGGCCACGCGGCCATCGGCATCGAACGTAGCCGCGAAGGCGTTGCTTGCCTCGCCAATGAGGTAGGCCTTGGCGACATTCGGGAAATAGCGCGTCAGGCTCTCGATGCCGCCAGCCTTGGCCTTGCCTCCAAGAATCCAGAAAATTTCGCTGAACGAGGTCAGCGCCTTCTCCGTCGAGTCTGCGTTGGTTGCCTTGGAATCGTTGATGAAGACCACGCGGCCAATGCGGCCTATTTCTTCCATGCGATGGGCCAGGCCCGGATAGCTGGCAAAGCCCGCTTGAATCTCGTCCGGCGTCAGCCCCAGCGCCGCGCAAGCCGCAAAGGCAGCAGCAGCATTCTGCGCATTGTGCGAGCCGCGCAGCGAACCGATGCCGGCCAGATTGGCGACGATGCGCGGCTTGCCGTCGCGGACTTCGACAATGCGCGTGTCGAGCACGCCGCCATTGGCGGTCACGCCGGCAAACACGCCCGCATCCAGCGGCTGCTCGCCGCTGATCTTGACCAGTGGCAGTCCGCTGGCCGTGCGCCGTCGCGCCATGGCCTTGGACAGATCATCATCGACACCGATGATGGCGAGGTCCGAGGCGGCAACCATGCGCTCCTTGATGGCAGCGTAGTTCTCCAGCGTGCCATGGCGGTCCAGATGGTCCGGTGTCAGGTTCAGGTGAATGCCGATGGTCGGGTTGAGCGAGGGTGCCAGATCGATCTGGAAGCTCGAGCACTCGATCACGTGGATGCGGTTCTCGGCTGGCGGCTCCAGCATCAGCAAGGGCACGCCAATGTTGCCCCCCATCTGCACATCGCGCCCGGCAGTCTTCAACACATGCGCAATCAGCGCCGTGGTGGTGGATTTGCCGTTGGTGCCGGTGATGCAGACCAGCGGCGATTTGGGTGCGATCAAGGCCCGCTCGCGCGCAAACAGCTCGACATCGCCAATGATCGGGACATTGGCGTTGCGCGCCTTCACAACAGTCCAGTGCGGCATCGGGTGCGTCAGCGGCACGCCTGGCGCCAGAACCAGCGCATCGAATTTCGACCAGTCCATGATCTTGAGATGGCCGGTGGGAATGCCCTCGCCGGAGGCCAGCGCCACCGAACGCTCATTGTCATCAAAGGCGACAACGTCGGCAGCGGCCTCCAGCAGCATATGGGCTGCGACCTTGCCCGAAAGGCCAAGGCCGAAAATCGCGACATTCTTGCGCTTGAAACTGTTCAGCGGGGTCATCGTTACCTCAGTTTCAAGGTCGAGAGACCAACCAGCGCCAGCACCACGGAAATGATCCAGAAGCGGATCACGACCTGCGGCTCGGTCCAGCCCAGCTTCTCGAAATGGTGATGGATCGGCGCCATCAGGAAGACGCGCTTGCCGGTGAGTTTGAACGACGTCACCTGGATGATGACTGACAGCGCTTCCACCACGAACAGCCCGCCAACAATCGCCAGCACGATCTCGTGCTTGGTCGCAACCGCGATCACGCCAAGCAGTCCGCCAAGCCCCAGCGAGCCGGTATCGCCCATGAAAATCTGTGCCGGTGGCGCATTGAACCACAGAAAGCCGAGGCCGGCTCCGATCAGCGCGCTGCAAATCACCGCCAATTCACCCGATTGGGGAATATGGTGGATTTGCAGGTAGTTGGCGAAAACGACATTGCCGGAGAGATAGGAGATGATGCCGAAGGTCGCAGCTGCGATCATCACCGGGACGATGGCGAGCCCATCCAGACCGTCGGTCAGGTTCACCGCATTGCCAGCGCCAACCACGACAAAAGCCGTGACGAGCGGAAAGGCGATGCCCAGCGGGATCAGCATGTCCTTCAGGAAGGGCAGCGCCAGCGAGGATGCAATCTGAGGCGGCGAAATGCGCATGATGAGATAGCAGGCGATCAACGCGATGCCGATTTCCAGCACGATGCGCGCCTTGCCGGAAAAGCCCTTGTGCGACTGCTTGGTGACTTTCAGGAAGTCATCATAGAAGCCGATGGCCGCATAGGCGGCTGTCACACCCAGCACGATCCAGACATAGGGGTTGCGCAGGTTGCCCCACAGAAATGTGGCGAAGAACAAGCCCGACAGGATCATCAGCCCGCCCATCGTCGGTGTGCCACGCTTGGCAAGGTGCGACTCCGGGCCGTCGAGGCGGATCGGCTGGCCCTTGCCCTGCTTCACACGCAGCCAGCTGATGGTCATCGGCCCGAAGAAGAACACGAACATCAGCGCGGTTGCCGTGGCAGCACCTGCCCGGAACGTGATGTAGCGGAACACGTTCAGCGGTCCG
>JANMMX010000210.1:0-6658 GCA_031373605.1 Allobosea sp.
GGCCAAGCGACCGGTGTTCTACACCGGCGGCGGCGTCATCAATGCCGGTCCCCATGCCTCGACGCTGCTGCGCGAGCTGGCGAAGCTCACCGGCTTCCCCGTGACCTCGACGCTGATGGGGCTTGGCGCCTATCCGGCGGCAGACCCGCAATGGCTCGGCATGCTGGGCATGCACGGCACCTATGAGGCCAACTGGGCGATGCATGACTGCGATGTCATGATCAACATCGGTGCGCGTTTTGACGACCGCATCACCGGGCGGCTGGATGCGTTCTCGCCCAACTCGAAGAAGATCCATGTCGATATTGATCGCTCCTCGATCAACAAGAACGTCAAGGTCGATATCGGCATCGTGGGCGATTGCGCCCATGTGCTGGAGGACATGGTGCGGCTCTGGCGCGAGATGAGCCCGCAGCTCGACAAACCGGCGCTGGCCAAATGGTGGGAGCAGATTGGCACCTGGCGCGCCCGCAACAGCCTCGGCTATCGCAACTCGACGGAAGTCATCAAGCCGCAATATGCGGTGCAGCGTCTCTATGAGCTGACCAAGGGCCATGACACCTATGTCACCACCGAGGTCGGCCAGCACCAGATGTGGGCCGCGCAATATTTCCACTTCCAGGACCCGAACCGCTGGATGACCTCGGGCGGTCTCGGCACCATGGGCTATGGCCTGCCTGCCGCCATCGGCACACAGCTCGCCCATCCCAAGGCGCTGGTCATCGACATTGCGGGCGAGGCCTCGATCCTGATGAACATGCAGGAAATGTCGACCGCCGTGCAGTATCGCCTGCCGGTCAAGATCTTCATCCTGAACAACGAATATATGGGCATGGTGCGCCAGTGGCAGGAACTGCTGCATGGCGGGCGCTATTCCGAGAGCTATTCGGAATCACTACCCGATTTCGTCAAGCTGGCAGAAGCCTATGGCGGCCACGGCATCCGCTGCTCGGACCCGGCCAAGCTGGATGACGCGATCCGCGAGATGATCGCCAGCCCCAAGCCCGTGATCTTCGATTGCCTGGTGTCCAAGAAGGAAAACTGCTTCCCGATGATCCCGTCAGGCAAGGCGCATAACGAGATGATTCTCGGCGATGCGGACGAGGACATCGGCTCGGTGATCGACGCGAAGGGCAGGGCGCTGGTGTGATGAAGCACATCAATTCTGAAAACGCGCCAGCTGTCACGAGCGTGTCTTTGCAGTCCTGATCCAAATGATTGCACCGAAATCGCGTATCGAAGCCAAGGGCAAGGCGCCGATTTGTTTGTCATGCCCAAAGAGGTAAGATATGGTAAGTGCTTACTTCAGCTTACCGTGGAGGTGGAGCATGGCCAGCGCCAGATTGTCGACCAAAGGGCAGATCGTTATTCCCAAGCAGCTGCGCGACGCTCGTAGATGGGCGGCGGGCATGGATATTGACTGCATCAGCACGCCAGAGGGCATCCTGCTGAAGCCTAAATCCCCGCCCAAACGCTACACGCTGGACGATGTCATTGGCATTGCTCGCTATGATGGGCCTCCAAAGACACTCGAGGATATGCAGCGCGGCATCGACGAGGCACTTGCCGAGCGATGGGAGCGCAAGAAAAGGTGATTGGCCTCGACACAAACATCATTGTGCGTCTCATTGTCGATGATGACGCTGAGCAGGTTTCACGTGCGCGCAGCCTTATCCTTGAGAAAGGCGGTTTTGTTCAGTCTTCTGTGCTTGTGGAAACCGCATGGGTTTTGCGTAAGACTTATGGCTACACTGTTGTTCAGGTGGCTCAGTTTCTGATGGCACTGTATGAGACCGACACTCTGCATTTCGACATGGGAGAGCGCATGCCCTTGGTTCTTGATGCGATGGTCAACGGTTTAGACATCGCCGATGCCGTCCACGTAGCCTCCTGTCCCGTTCCGACATTCGCGACTTTCGACACGGCTCTGGCACGCCGCGCCGCAAAAATCTTTTCTACGCCTGAAGTGATCACGCCATGAAGCTCGTTGTCGGAAACAAGTGTTACTCGTCCTGGTCGCTGCGGCCCTGGCTGCTGATGCGCGCGCTGAACCTGCCTTTCGAGGAGGTGCTGCTGCCGTTTGGCCCGACCATGGATGATCCGGCCTGGAAGGCGAAGCTCGCGGCCTATACGCCAGGCGGCAAGGTGCCGGTGCTGGTGGATGGCACGACACAGGTCTGGGATAGCCTCGCCATCATCGAGTATCTGGCGGAAAGTTATCCTGAGGCTGGTGTCTGGCCGAGGGAAAAGGCCGCACGTGCCTTCGCCCGCTGCATTGCGAGCGAGATGCATGCCGGTTTCAACGGCATTCGCGGCGCCTGCCCGATGAATCTCGGCAAGCGCTATGCGAGCAAGGATCGCGGCTCGCGCGTCGCGGCAGATGTGGCGCGGCTCTCAGCCATCTGGAACGAGGCGCGTGCAAACCATGGCGCTGGGGGCCCCTTCCTCTTCGGCGCTTTCGGCGCGGCAGATGCGATGTTTGCACCGGTTGCCACCCGCATCCGCACCTATGGCATCACGGTTGATGCCGTCAGCGAAGCCTGGATCGAGGCTATCCACAGCCACCCGGCTTTTATCGCGTGGCGTGACGCAGCCCTTCAGGAGCCGTGGATTGTCGCGGTGGACGAGACTGACGAGCCCGCATCCGAGAATTTCCGCCCCCATCTCTCCTGGTGACGTTTCGGGGCAGGAAATAGCCCCGGATCGACACCTTTCCAGCAAGTGACAGGCCATGAACGCGATGACATCGACGCATTATCCCAACGCACCCCGCAAGGAACCCGTGGCCCGCCACACGCTGGCTGTGATTGTCGACAATGAGCCCGGCGTTCTGGCGCGCATTGCGGGCCTGTTCTCTGGCCGTGGCTACAACATCGAGAGCCTCACGGTCTCGGAAACCGAGCACGAGAAGCATCTCTCGCGCATCACGGTCGTCACCTCGGGCACAGCTTCGGTGATCGACCAGATCAAGGCGCATCTGGACCGGTTGGTCCCGGTGCACCGCGTGGTTGACCTCACCATCCAGGGCGAGGCGATCGAGCGCGAGCTGGCGCTGGTCAAGGTCGTCGGCAAGGGCGACATGCGCGTCGAGGCGATGCGCCTGGCAGCGGCTTTTGGCGCCCGCACGCTCGATGCCTCGCTCACCTCCTTCGTGTTCGAACTGACAGGCTCCACTGAGGAAATCGAGCGCTTCATCAAGACGATGAACGCGGTTGGCCTCAGTGAAGTCTCCCGCACCGGCATCGCGGCGATGAGTCGTGGCCCGGATGCGATGTGATCGCACGCAATGTGGCTTGAAGGACTGATTCCGGCCGACAAGATGGCGGCGCTGGCACTGTTTGCCTTTGCCAGTTCCATCACGCCGGGGCCCAACAACATCATGCTGACGGCTTCGGGTGTGAATTTCGGCTTTCGCCGCACCATCCCGCACATGCTGGGCATTGGTCTGGGCTTCATGCTGCTCATCGCCTGCATCGGGTTCGGAATGGGCGCGCTGTTCAGCGCCGTGCCCGCCCTTGCGCTGACGGTGAAGGTGGCTGGCGCGATCTACATGCTCTGGCTCGCCTGGAAGATCGCCAATTCTGGCGAGATCTCACAAGCCGGTGGTGTTTCCGGAGAGCCCATGAGCTTTCTGGCAGCGGCGGGCTTTCAATGGGTCAACCCCAAGGCCTGGGTGATGGGCATCAGCGCGATTGCGCTCTACACGCGCCCCGGCCACACCATCATCGATGTGCTGACCGTGGTGCTGATCTTTGGCGCGATCAACATTCCTTCCGTCAGTATCTGGGCCGGCTTCGGCCACGCGCTGCGCAGCTATCTTTCGGACCCGACGCGCATGCGCCTGTTCAACCGCATCATGGCCCTGCTGCTGGTGGCCAGCATCGCACCGATGGTGATGTGAGTTGAGAAAGGTTCGCCAATGACACCCGCCCAACTCGCCTACATGCTCGCTTTCGCAGGCCTTGCCTGTTTTCTCTGGCCCGTGATCCAGCGCGTGCGCGGGATCAACAGCACCGAGACGCCCGAAAGCCGTGCCGGATTGCGCTCTCCGCTGTGGTGGGTGGGCTTTGTCTTGACCGCGCTTGCGCTCTACGTGCAACGCGGGGCGTGAATTGGCATCTGGCTCTCACAAAAACGCATGACGAAATCCGGCGAATTGGCCGCAATCCTCTTGCCGGATGAAAGCATACAGGGCTAGAACGCCCGCGACGTTTACGGTCCCGACAAGCACGAACTGCCAGCTTCGAGGGTCATTCAACAATCAACAGGGGCCTAGCGCCCCGACATCCGGGATGGAACAGAACATGCGCGTTTATTACGACCGCGACGCCGATATCAATCTGGTCAAGGGCAAGAAGGTCTGCATCGTTGGCTATGGCTCACAGGGCCATGCCCATGCACTGAACCTGCGCGATTCCGGCGTCAAGGATGTGCGCATTGCGCTGAAGACCGGCTCGCCGACCCGCGCCAAGGCGGAAGCCGCAGGCTTCACCTGCATGACCCCGACCGAGGCCGCCAAATGGGCCGACGTGATGATGATGCTCACCCCTGACGAGCTGCAGGGCGACATCTACCGCGACGAGCTTGAGGCCAACATGAAGCCGGGCGCAGCGCTGCTGTTTGCCCATGGCCTTAATGTGCATTTCAATCTGATCGAACCGCGCAAGGACCTCGACGTTCTGATGGTCGCCCCCAAGGGCCCCGGCCACACGGTTCGTTCCGAATACCTGCGTGGCGGCGGCGTGCCGACGCTCATCGCCATCCATCAGGACGCCACCGGCAATGCCCATGATCTGGGCCTGTCCTACGCTTCGGCCAATGGCGGCGGTCGCGCCGGCATCATCGAGACCACCTTCAAGGAAGAGTGCGAGACCGACCTGTTCGGTGAGCAGGTCGTGCTGTGCGGCGGTCTGGTCGAACTCATCAAGGCTGGCTTCGAGACGCTGACCGAAGCCGGTTACGCCCCCGAGATGGCCTATTTCGAGTGCCTGCACGAAGTGAAGCTGATCGTCGACCTGATCTATGAAGGCGGCATCGCCAACATGAACTACTCGATCTCGAACACGGCCGAGTATGGCGAGTATGTCACTGGCCCCCGCATCATCACCTCGGAGACCAAGGCCGAGATGAAGCGCGTGCTGACCGACATCCAGTCCGGCAAGTTCACGCGTGACTGGATGCTGGAAAACAAGGTCAACCAGACCTCGTTCAAGGCGACCCGCGCCCGCTATGCTGCCCACCCCATCGAGGAAGTCGGCGCCAAGCTGCGTGACATGATGCCGTGGATCAAGGCCAAGGCACTGGTCGACAAGGCCAAGAACTGAACGGCCAGGAACTGAACGGCCAGGAACTGATTGGTCAAGAACTGAACGTCAAACGCTCGCACCTGTTGTGCGAGATGTTACGCATGTGAACTTGACGAAGGCCGGGCCCGAGAGCCCGGCCTTCTGCATGTTTCTGACGCTTATGTGACAAATTCAGCCAATCGGTGCATGCCAATCTGTGCACGATGCAAATCAGGGCTGGTTGATTTGTCATTCTATCCGCGTCATTCTGACGCTATGGAGCATCCGATCGAGATCGCCGCCCGGTTTGAGGCGGCCTATGAGGCGCTGGCTGTCAACGATGTCAGCCTGTTCCTGAGCGCGTTTGCGCCCAATGCCCGCTGGAGCATGCAGGGCAATGTGACTTCGCTGCCTTTTGCTGGGAACCGTTCCGGCCATGCCGCGATCCGCGAGATGATCCGGCTGATCTATGTCGAGTTCAAGATGCGCGATTTCTTCATCGACGACATCATCATTGGCGAACACAGCGCCGCCATTCGCTGGTCAGCGATGGCGACCTCAAAAGCGACAGGCCAGCAATTTGCGCTCAATGTGTTCGATCACATTGTTCTGCAAAAGGGGCTGATCGTCTCGCTGACCCAGTTCTTCGACACAGCCGCCGTTGCGGCCACAGCTGGCCGCATTGCGCTGGTCACAGCCGATACGTCCGTCGGCTGACAAGGCTCGTGTTGGCTGCCAAGTCCTGCGTTGGCGGTAAAGCTCAGGCGGTCTGGCGTCGGTCTGCGATCAGGCTGCGCCGCTCGAATGGGCTCCAGCTGTTCATGACATCCCGCGTCGGCCGCTCGAACCAGCGGTAGAGTGCCAGCGCCAGGGCCAGAGAGAGCGCGAAGGTGCCAAATGCGAAGAGCAGCGGCGCGAAACCCTCAAAACCTGTGGTGCGGCGGATGACAAACAGCATGCAGGTCATCAGTGGCATGTGCACCATGTAGAGCGCGTAGGATGCCTGTCCCAGATGATGCGCGATGGGGCGGGTTGCCCAGGTTTCGGGCTGCTGCTCTTCCGCCAAAGCCATGGCAAAGACGAAGATTGCGAAAAGCACAATCACCATTTCCGCCGGCAGCATGAGATGCATGGCGACCAGCGCCAGACCGAAAACCGTATGAACCGCCCACCACGGCACGTCGAACCGGCCTGACCAGACGACGACAGCGCGCTGCACGATCACCCCAAGAAAGAAGCCCGGAACCGCACGCAATGCGCCAAGATCGTAGGTTGCCTGATACCAGGGGCGCAAACCTGCCGCATCGCGGGCAATGATCATCGCCAGGACCCAGAACGCGATGAGTCCGAGACTGGCCACCATGCCAAGCCGC
>JANMMX010000213.1:0-4140 GCA_031373605.1 Allobosea sp.
GGGCACGCGTTCCCGAGATGCAACCCGTTGGACAAGATCATCAACGACACTCAGGAAGTGATCTGATGTGTTGTGGGCATCCCATCCCGCTTCGTTCAAGTAAAGCTCGTAGACGAAAAAGGACAAAGGGTTGGTTGGCGAGCGATACGGCATGAAGAACTTCACGCCCGGCTCCGCCATGGTCGGCGCGACCAGTCGCTGCAATATGTCGGCAACGGCGTCGCCTTCACCCTCTTTCGCAACGAGATGAATGGCGACGACGAACCCGGAGTTGAGGTCGGCCGCAGCTGGATCAATGTATGTCATGGTCACGTCAGCTCCGATGCATCAGCATGCGCAGGCCCGCAAAGGCGAAGAACGCACCCAGCAGGCCCTGGATTGGACGACGCGCCCGCCCGTACAGGCGCACCATGACCGGCGTCGAGAATGCAATGGCGTAGAGTGTGTGAATGACGATTGACAACAGGAATGTCCCAAGAACGATGGCTGCGCTGACCCAGAGCGGAGCGCCAGCTTTCAAGCCCAACGAAATGATGGCAATCCAGGCAAATGCCGCCTTGGGATTGGTCATCTGAATGACGTATCCCCGGCTGAAATATCCGATCGGAGTGCGACGCCCACCCGCCAGTTCCTTGGCCTCGATGTCATGGCGCGAGGCGGCTGCCTTGAACGCCTTATAGGCGAGCCACAAAAGATAGATGCCGCCCAAAATCTTGATGGCAAAAAGAGCCCAGGCAAAACTGGCCACAACAGCCGACAGTCCGAATGCCGTAAGAAGGCCCCAGGTGAAGGACCCTACCGACACGCCCATGGCAAGCGCCATGCCGGAAGAGCGGCCAACGCTCATTGAAGTCCCGATGACGGCCAGGATGTTGGGCCCCGGGCTTGCAATTGCGAGCAGAAAAGCAGCGTAGGAAAGAAGAATCCCCGGAAGGTAGAGACCGAAATCCTGAATCATCGCTCACCCTCTTTTTTGTGTGTTCACATTATGTTCTCTCCTTATCCGAATTGCAATTGAAAATCCGGAGCCGCGATTTTTGGGAGAACCAGCCATGCAGCAAGTGTTGCAAGCATGGCGGCCGAGCCAGCACATTGCCTATGAGGCCTGCCTGCAGCGGCATCCCGCCGCTGGCAGCCACCATGTCTTGCGCCAACTGCGCCCAGGAGCTGACAGCAGGCGATCATCAACGCCTAGAACAACAAGCGCATGATGCAAGGCACCTTCGCCGCCATCGCGCATGGCCGGAATGCGTTCACGCAGGCTTTGCGAGCCCTGTCTCGTCTGCCAGGCTTCGGCAGTTTTCACCGGTGCGGATGCCTCATGACCGACCTCGTTCTCTACGGCCACCCTGACTCCGGCCATGCCTGCAAGGTTGCTCTTGCTCTCTCTTTGGCGGGTTTGCCGCACAGGACAGTCTGGGTCGATATCTGGGCTGATGCGTCGACCAGACCGACCGATTTTCTGGCGGCCAGCCCCTTCGCCGAGGTGCCATTGCTGCTGATTAATGGCGTGCCACACACCCAGTCGGGCGCGATCCTTCTGGAAATAGCTGCGCGCTTTGAATGTCTGGGCGGCGAGACACCTGCCGGTCTTCGCAAAGGGCGTGAGCTGCTGATGTGGGAGGCAAATCGCATCGGCATGTGCGTGCCACAATTAAAGGAAGCCAGGCGCGTCAATGGCGACGGCTTCCCGCCCGGTTCGCTGGACTGGCTCAGGATGCGCTACGAGGTTGATGCCAAGCGCTTCGCTGTGCTCTTGGGCGACGGCCCGTTCTTCCATGGCGTTTCACCAGGAATCGGGGATTGCGCCATCTGGGGTTACACCCAATGGCTTTCCGAAGCGGGCGTCGAGGCGACAGCGACCATGCAGTCATGGCTTGACCGGATGCGCGGCCATCCCGCGATGAGAACACCGGGTGAGTTCTTCCCGAACAATCACTGACCACGAAATGAGGCATGGCATGATGCCTTGGCAGTTCAGGCAGGGCCAACTTGTCAGGCGGTCAGTTTTGATGATCGAAAAACAGCAACAAAAGTCACTCAAATGACGCTCCTTAGAACAGTCCGCCTCCACCTCCGCCCTCATGTCATCGATGACTTTGCCTTCCTGAAGCAGCTCTGGGCCGATCCGGAGGTTGCGAGGTTCATTTCAGGCACGCCCTCAACCCCGGAAGAGAGCTGGGCCCGGTTGCTGCGCTATATCGGGCATTGGGCGGCCTTCGGCTTTGGCTATTTCGCCATCTTCGACAAGGCCGATGGCCGCTATCTCGGCGAGTGCGGGCTCATGGAACTCCAGCGCGAGATCACGCCCTCGCTTGCGGGCTCAGCCGAAGTTGGCTGGGTCCTGACGTCCGACGCTTGGGGCAGGGGACTGGCGACTGAAGCGATGTCTGCCGTCATGGCTTGGTATGGCGCGCGGCCTGACGCGCAACCCCTGTCCTGCATCATCGCGCCGGGGAACGTTGCCTCCATCAGGGTCGCCGCCAAACTTGGCTTTATGCTGGAAACCGAGACGCTCTATGGCGAGCGCCCGACACTGGTCTTCCGCCGGGGCAATCCTGTGATTGCCAAGGCATCGCCGTAAGAGACTGCCTTCGCTGCTGATCGCCGCAATATGATCGCCTTGAATCAAGATCAGAAGCGCCTGATTCAATCTCTCAGCGGCCTGAATCATTCTGCCAGAAATGCGCCGCATCTTCATGATCTGATTCACCCTTTCTCAGAACCTCTCGGGTTCAATCGGTTCAGTCTTCACATGAGTTGACCCAAGAGATCGGAACATCGGGCCGGCTCAAAGACAGGAGAGTGACCATGACGCGCACCGGCCTGTTCATCGCTTTTGCTGCCCTGCTTGCAAGTGCGGCGCCTGCTTTCGCAGACGTCTCGACCAAGGATGCCAGCACGGCGGCCCGCATGGTCAGCGCCTGGCGCGCCTCGCACGGGCTGAACAGCGTGCGCGTCGACGAGGCGCTGAACCGGGCAGCCTCCACACAAACGCAGGCGATGATGGCGCAGGGTGTGATGTCCCACGATGCCGGTGGCGATTTCCGCGCCCGCATGCGCGCCCATGGCGTGCGCGCCTCGTCGGCGGAGAACATCGCCATGGGCCAGCCCTCGGTGCAGCATGTGATGTCCACCTGGCAGGGCTCCTGGGGACACAATGCCAACCTGCTCAACCCGGATATGGCGCGCGTCGGTCTTGCCCGCGGCGTGACAGCGGCTGGCACGGTCTACTGGACGCTGGTGCTCTCTGCCCGTTGAAACATCCGAGAATGATTTCTGTCGAAGCCTGATCGCTGATCGCCGGAGTATCCTTCTCCCCTTGCGGGAGAAGGTGGCACGGCGCAGCCGTGACGGATGAGGGGTTGGGGCCCGAAAGGCAAACAAGTCCCTCATCCGCCCTTCGGGCACCTTCTCCCGCAAGGGGAGAAGGGCATCGCTCGCGAAATCTTGCAGGACGCTCGTCCGAACGGATTGCGTTCGCACGGTGTCGCTTGGCTCGCGCTTCAAATCCGGTGGAACAGCGCGCGCCGCTCTTGCACGCTGCAGGCCAAGGCCGTAACCGGAAACGATGACCCAGAACAGCCATCACGACAGCATTCTCATCATCGATTTCGGCAGCCAGGTGACACAGCTCATCGCGCGGCGCGTGCGCGAAATGGGCGTCTATTGCGAGATCGTGCCGTTCCAGTCGGCCTCCGCCGCCTTTGCCCGGATGAAGCCGAAAGGCGTCATCTTCTCAGGCGGCCCGGCCTCGGTGACAGAGGCTGGCAGTCCGCGTGCGCCGGAAGAGGTGTTTTCCACCGGCCTGCCGATCCTGGGCATCTGCTATGGCCAGCAGACCATGGCGCATCAGCTGGGCGGCAGGGTCGAGGGCGGCCACGCCGCCGAATTTGGCCGCGCCGATGTCAGCATTGTCCAGCCGTCCGCGCTGTTCGAGGGGCTGTGGGAGGAGGGCGGGCGCTATCCTGTCTGGATGAGCCATGGCGACCGCGTGACGCAGCTGCCTGCCGGCTTCACCGTGAAAGCGACCTCCGAGAACGCGCCCTATGCAGTGGCGAGCGACGAGGCGCGCCGTTTCTATTCCACCATGTTCCATCCGGAAGTGGTGCACACGCGCGATGGCGCCAAGCTGCTGAA
>JANMMX010000216.1:0-2564 GCA_031373605.1 Allobosea sp.
ACCAGTGGACCCTGCGTGGCAAGTACACGCGCGATGACGCGGCGCTCTCCATCACGAAACTCGGCCTCGCCGCGCTGGCTGAAAATCTCTTCGATCGGCATGCCTGCCGCAGCCTCGATTTCGGCATCGGCATCAATGAAGGAGAGGCCCAGGCGAGACGCCAGCCTCTTGCCGACGGAGCTCTTGCCCGAACCCATCATGCCGACAAGCACGACGGACCGGCTGCCGAGCGCCTGGCGCAAGGCAATAAGGTCCGTCTGGTCGAGGGAATCAGCAGCGGTCATCACAGTCGAAACTTGTTTTCGCGCGTGCTCTAGCACGCAGCAGGCCTCGCCGTCATGTCATGATCGCGGCTGGCGTGCAGGCACAACGTCTCGCCATGGCCGCGCCAGGTGGGCTAGCCTTGCGCCACAACATGACGGGAGCCAAGCATGATCGACTTTTTCGAACCGCCGGAGTCCGGCTCGTCGCGCCCTTTCAGCCGCGCCACGCGCGCCGGAGGGCTGATCTTCGTCTCTGGCCATTCGGCTCCACATGATCCGGTAAGAGGCATCTTTCGGGGCGCGGACACGGCAGAGGAGGTTCGCAACGCCTTGGCCGAGCTGTCTCGCATCCTGAAAGCGCAGGGCAGCAACCTCGATCAGGTGGTGCAGGTCAGCATGCTCATCACGGATCCGGCGGACTATGCAGCCTGCAATGCCGAATATGTGAAGCACTTTCCCAATGGGCTGCCAGCGCGCCACACGGCCCGTTTCGGCGTTCCGAGCGAGGCGAAAGTGGCCTTTTCCTGCATTGCACTGGCGCATCCCTAGGGTGCGGCAGCTATCCTTCAATCATTCACGCTTTTCCGGAGCGGCAATGTGCTATTATGGTTGCCGTCTCGAAGTTGTCCCTGACCGGTTCCCACGATGCCAACCCTGTTCAAGTTCCTCGGTTTTCTGACCATCATTGGCGGCCTGGCCTTTGGCGGCATGATGGCGCTGGTGGTCTTTGTCGAGCCGCAGACGCGCGAGATTGTCGAGATCATTCCGCCCTCGCGCTTTGCCAAATGAGCTGCCCGAAATGGGCGTCCTGATGAATGGTCCGCAACCGGCTGTAGCCCTGCGGCTCTTCCTCGACATGCTGGCTGCCGAGCGTGGCGCCGCCACCAACACGCTTGATGCCTATCGCCGCGATGTGTCCGATTATCTGGGATTCCTCGCGCCGAAAGTGACGCTGACCAAAGTCAGCACCACCGATGTCCGGGACTGGCTGGCGGAGTTGGCGGCGCGTGACCTGAAAGGTGCCTCGGTCGCAAGACGCCTGTCGGCTGTGCGGCAGTTCCACCGGTTTCTCTACAGCGATGGCCATCTGGAGCATGATCCGACAGCAGCACTGGCGGGGCCCAAACGCGCGCTTGTGCTGCCCAAGGTGATGTCGGTCGCCGATGTCGACCGGCTGATTGCGACAGCCACGCAAGCCTGCACCTTGCCCGGCCAGACGCCACCTGCGCGCCTTCAGGCGCTGCGGATGCGCGCGCTGATCGAGCTGCTCTATGCGACAGGCCTGCGTGTTTCCGAGCTGGTGTCGCTGCCATTGTCGGCGGCCACCACGACGGAACGTTTCATAGTGGTGCGCGGCAAGGGCGGCAAGGACAGGTTGGTGCCGCTGAACGAGGCGGCCAGGCTGGCGGCGCGTGACTGGCTGGCGGCGCTCAGTGACAGCCGCAAATCGGTTGGGCCCTGGCTGTTCCCGGCGGACAGCGAAAGCGGCCACCTGACACGCCAGGCCTTCGCGCGTGATCTCAAGGGGCTCGCGGGAGCCGCCGGGCTCAAAGCAACCAGCATCAGCCCGCATGTGCTGCGCCATGCCTTCGCCAGCCACCTGCTGCAAAATGGCGCTGACTTGCGGGTGGTGCAGGAACTGCTCGGCCATGCCGACATCGCCACGACGCAAATCTACACCCATGTGCTGGACGAGCGCCTGAAAGCGATGGTGCGCGATCTGCACCCGCTGGGGGATGCGGGCTAGGATCCCAGGCCCGCCACCTGGTTTGGGTTGGCAGGCTTGCTGTCGGGAAGTGCCTGCTGTTGAGTGCCCGCACATCGCGTTGTAGAACGCTGCAAGGCAAGCATCATGGCTGCAGGAGCGGGATTTTGTCGATGGCCGTCAAGCTGCTGCCCGCGTTCTGTTCCAGGCTGACGATCTTCCTGAGCTACGCGTCCGACCAGCTTCCGGCAGCAGAAAAAATTGCACAGACCCTTGTCAATGATGGTCATGACGTCTTTTTCGACAAGGCCAGCCTCAAACCTGCCGGAAACTACGAAGCGACCATTCGCGAGGCGGTGCGCAACGCCGATCGTTTCGTCTTTCTGGCCAGCCGCACGGCGCTGACACCGGGCCGCTTCACGCTCACCGAACTGCAATTTGCCAGAGAGAAATGGCCCTCGCCCATCGGGCATGTCCTGCCAGTCATCATCGAGCCTGACCTGAAGCCGGAGGAGATGGGCAGCTATCTGTCAAGCGTGCAGGCCTTCAAGGCAGTTGGCAACACATCGACAGAGCTGTCCGCCATATTGCAGGCC
>JANMMX010000300.1:0-6880 GCA_031373605.1 Allobosea sp.
TTTGCCAGATCCATTGGTGAGCCACCGCCCAGTGCAACGATGCCATCGCAGCCCTGCGCCTTGTACATGGCCACCGCAAGCTCGGTCGCTTCTTCGGTGGGATTGGAGGGGGTGTCGGCAAAGACAGGCGTTTGTGCGCCCTTGGGCATGAGGGCCATGATCTGGGCGGCGATACCTGTCCTGACCACGCCCTGATCCGTCACCAGCAGCGGATTCGACATGCCGCAGGCGACAATGTCGTCCGGCAGGCCGGCAATTGCGCCAAAGTCGAAGCGGATGGTGGTCAGATAGGAGATGATCGTCATGGGGATATGGCTTTCAAAAATCATGCAGGGCTCCGGATGATGTTTGCGGCCAATGACGCAAGAGATCAATCGGGCGATCAACCGGGCGACTGGTCGTTTCGCGCGGGGGCTGCGCGCGAGGGCCTGCCCGGCGTTGACATTCAGCTGCTGGCGCGTTGATCCCGGGGGGCCTTCTTCGCAAGCGATGAGGTCCGGCACAGAGGCAGCTTGCGCCTCACGTCGAGGTGACTTGACATTCTTGTGGCGGCTCGCCATGCCCAAAAATCTTGCTCTTTTCTTGCATGGACCGCCGTGACAAAGATTTGCATTCTGGGAAACTGCCAGGCTCAGCACCTTGAAGCGATGCTGGCATCGTCGCGACAGGACATTCAGGTGACCCGGCTCGCGCCGGTCTTCCTGATGAATGCCACGCACCATGAGTCGGTCTACGAGGCGCTTGGTGCCGCCGACCTGATCTTTGCCCAGCGCATTTCCGACGAATTCAAGCTGGACTGGCTGGCGAGCGCCCAGATCCGCGAAACCTTTGGCAAGAAGGTCGTCGTCTGGCCCAACATCTATTTTGACGGTTATTTTCCGGGCGTGAACTACGTTTACCATGGCAACTTCGGCAAGTTGCTCAGCCCACTTCTGGAATATCATTTCACGCAGGTCATGGCGGCGCATCGGGCAGGGCGTTCCATCGATGATGCCATTGCCGCGTTTGCGGGCGAGCCCCTCCTGGCGGCGACGCCCGATCCCTTTGCCCAGTCCATCGCGCAGTTGCAGGCGCGGGAGGAAGATACCGACGTCATCATTTCCGACTTCATCGCGGCGCAGGCCGTCCAGCAGCGGCTGTTCTACACTCCCAACCATCCGATGAACATTCTGCTGGGTGAAATGCTCAGCCGGTTGACGCAGAAGGCTGGTCTTGAGGTCGACATTGCCCAAGGTATCGCCATACCTTACAAGCTGGATGAAGTTTATATTGCCACCAGCCCGGCTGTCGTTCAGAATTATAATCTGGGTTTTGACGCTGATGCACGCTATCGCGGCCGCGAAGTCATCTCCGTTCATGAAAATGTCGTCTCGCTTGGCGATAGGATGGACTATGATGTTCGCCAGCTTGTTGAAGCATTCTACAGGCTGTACGATCAGGTGTTTCAGGGGCGGGCTGACGGCTCCTGACCGTTGGTCGGGGTGCTGTGCGCCGCCCGGAACACTGCGAGTTTGAAATGCCGCCTGTTGCGGCTCCGGGGTCGAGATGAGCGGGATACTGAATTGGTTCACCCCCTTGCCGCCTGCACGAAACGGGATCGCCGATTATTCCGCCCTGCTCCTCCACGAAATGGTGCAGAAGCGCGACTGTGTCGTCTATTCGCACGACGCTGGCGCTGGATTGCCGCCTGAAATTGCCATTTGCGACCCGGTGCAGGCGCATCGCCACCTTCAGCCGGATTCGGCAATCCTGCATCAGATCGGCAACAATGGCGGCCATGTTTTCGTGCTCAAGGCCCTGCGTGCGTTCAGCGGCGTGACGTCGTTGCATGACCTCAGCCTGCTGTATCTTTATGAGCTGGCATCGGGCTCTCTTGAAGAAATCCTTGGCCGCATGACCGGGCCCACCGGCAAGATGGGCCAAGTCTATGCGATGCATTGGAAGGAACAACGCATCAAGACGGCGGCCAATTATGTCCTGTTTGATACGATCGGTGAGGTGCTGGCACTCTCGAGCCGCGTGATCGTGCATTCCGAATACGCCCGCAAGAAAATCTCTGCCATCCATGGTTCGATGGCACGCGACAAGATCGACGTGATCCCGCATTTCGCCCCCAAGCTGAAGGCTGAAGGGCATTCTGCTGCGCGCAAGGAGTTGGGAATCTCAGCCGACGAGCTGATCATCCTCACATCCGGGTTTGCGACGCGTGCCAAGCGCTTTGACTGGCTGATCGAGGCGCTGGACGCCCTGGCCGAGGCCGGTCTGGCCTTCCGCTGGATCCATGCCGGCGAAGAGCGCGTGAGCGAGTTCGATCTCAGTTCCGAGATTGCGAGGCGACCTTCGCTGCATGGCCGCTGTTCCGTCTCCGGCTATGTCTCGGAAGAGATGCTGGACGCGTATATCAGCGCCGCCGATATCGTGGTCAATCTGCGGTTCCCTTCTGTGGGCGAAAGCTCCGGCACCCTTGCCCGGGCCTTTTCCGCTGGCCGCTGCTGCGTCGTCAGCGACACCGCTGCCTATGCCGAAATTCCTCGCGATGTGGTCGTGCATGTGCCGGTGTTTTCCACAGTGGCTGCGCTGGTCAGGGCATTGGAGGGCCTGCTGAAGTCCGCTGATCTGCGCGAGAGTTTCGGCGAGAGGGCCAGTCTTTTTGCGCGCACGGAATTGTCGATCGACTCGGTTGCCGCACGCTATCTGGCTTCGGTGGACGAGGCTGGCGCGGCGGGCCGGACAAAGCGCCCATCCCGCGGAAAGCTGCAACCCGTTCCTCCGTCCGTGCCGACCCTGCGACGGTCTGAGTTCCAGATGTCGCAGCCCGGCAGCAATGACGGCCTTGCTGATTTCATCAACCAGAAGCCCGGGGCATTCGAAGCCTTGCTGTGGTTCGATGGTCCGGATCATTTTGCCCGGAGTGTGGTTGAAGTTCCTGCCTTCCTGCGTGCCACGGTGGGTCCGCATGTCACGGTGGAGGGCCTGCACTTTGTCGCCCATCCCGATGGCGGAGCCTTCGGGCTGACAGTCGAGGGACGGTCGTTTGCCGCTGCAGGCAGTCACCGATGAACACGGCTCCCGATATCAGCACGAGCATGACGAAGTCTGTTGCCCTGTCCGGCGGGGCGAGCCCGACCATTCTGGATGCAATCGAGGCCATTCTGGGCAAGGCAACATTCGTCGACATGACCTTTCCCCGCTGCGCCTTCTCTTTCATGAGCGATCGGGAAACGAGTCTTGCCTTTCTGCCCGGGCCGGACCAGCGGCGCATCGATTTCCTGAATTCTTTCCGGCAGCATGGGGGCCGTCACCCTGTTGGTGTTCTTCCGCCCACGGCTATGACCGGGGGCTTTGCCGGGCTGTGCCGGAGCCCTCAGCCCGGACGCGCTCTGGTCTGTGTCGGTGGATCGATCGATCTTCTCAAATTGCTGGCTTCTTCGCGGGGCGATGAGCCGCTCAACGTCCTGTTGCCGGTTCCGGTCAATGCGGCGCCGGAGATGTTGCCGTCCCGTCTTGGCCTTTCGTCCTTCAACCTTCATTGCTTCGTCGAGGCGGGCGATGCAGACCGTCTCTGGTTGCTGTACTGCTCGGGCGCACTTGCGGGCAACGGGCAGCAAGCGCCAGACATGGCAATGCAGCAGTCCTTGCCCGAAGCCCGGACGATCCTGCCAGTCCAGAGCGGCAAGCAGGTGATCGCCGCCCGCCAGTTTATTCATGATGGTGGCTACCAGGCGGAAGGGGATGACAGCTATTCCTGGCTGTGGACCGGGCCTGAACGGTGTTTTCGCATGATCGTCCCGCGGCCCATGGATCAGTTTCCAGCACGGTTGGAGGTGTCCATCATCAGAGCCGAGTCCCGGCAGAACCTTGACAATATCTGCGTTCACCTCGATGGACGCGTCGTGCCTTTCGTTTTCGATCGATGGTCGGAGAACAGTGGCAAAATAGTCGTCAATGTCGATAAATGTGCAGATTATACGGTTCTTGGGCTCGTCATTCCGAAACTGGATACAGACAAAAACAATGGCCGTGTCATTGGGGTGTGTGTAGACAAACTCATTCTGTTGCCGGACTGAACGATACGCCATGAAACCATTGCATGTTCTGGTTGTTTCTCCGATTGCGTCCCATCCGGTCACTCAAGGCAATTCGGCGCGGATCGTTGCTCTCGCAGAAGAACTGAAGCGGCGGAACGTCATCGTCGATTTTTTCTACTACGGTATGGAAGGGCTGAGTTCCGAGCAGTCCGACATGATGAAGGCATTCTGGAACCAGTTTGTGTTCATGAAGTCGCTCTCTTTGAAAAAGCCATCCCTCTCGCGCACATGGGGGCTTGATGACTGGGTGCCCGATGAGCTTTGCATTCAAGTTGCTGCCGTTTGCGCCAAGCGGCGGTATCATGCCGTGATCGTCAACTATGTCTGGATGTCCAAGGTGCTCGAAGGTATCGCGGGGCCAGTCAAGGTTATCGACACGCATGACCTGTTTGGTGACAGGCACAAGGTGGCAGGCCAAACCGGCCTCGAACCTCGCTGGTTCTTCACAACACTTGAAGAGGAAAGCCGTGGTTTCCGGCGCGCTGATGTCGTGGTCGGCATTCAGAAAAAAGAGTCAGCGCATATCAGGACACAGCATGGCGGACTGACCTGCACGGTCGGCCATCCGATCCAGCCACGGTTCCTGATGCAGCCGGAAACCCGCAAACCGTTCTTCTCGTTTGGCTATCTTGGCAGCGGCAATCCATTCAACGTCAAATCGATCATGTCCCTTGATGCGGCGCTCTGCCATTCCAGCATCCCTGTCTGGGCACTTGCCGGATCGATCTCGAACCGAAAGCTTGTGCTCAGGTCTTCCCCGGCGCGCCTTGGCATGGTCGATACGCTTGCCGATTTCTATGACAATGTCGAATGCGTTCTCAACCCGATGCTTGGCGGTACAGGGCTCAAGATCAAGACCATTGAAGCCCTTGCCTTCGGCAAATCGATCATCGGCACCTGCGATGCGTTTGAGGGCCTTGATCCGGTTCACCCTTACCACACCCTGGTGGACATCGCGGATATGGCGAAGGCGATGGAGGCCTACGTCTCCAGCCCATCCCTGCGCGATGAACTGCGTCATGAAAGCCTCCGGCTTTACTCGCGTTACATGGCGGAGGTGTCTGACCAATACAACAATCTGGTTGCGGTGATGCGTGGCACCGATGCAATGCCGTCGACACGAGACGCCGCATGAGCGCCGTTTGATCGTATGAGTCTGGCCCTCGACATTCTCAGAGCAGACGAGACACTGCACGCGGCTTTTCTTCTGCGCTCTGCAAACGAGAGTTCCGCGTCGGCCTTCACCGATGAAAGGGCCTCGCGCTTCCTGCTGTGGTTCGCGCTGGAGGGACGTCGGGAATACAAGCAGGTCATGTTTTCGGCGAACTACATCGCGTTCCTGTCACGACCGCAGCCACCCTTCATCACACGGTTGGCTGCCTATGTGCTCATGTGCCGCGAGGATGTGCGCCAGAGCATTGGCGAGAATCCAGACCGGTTTCATGCCTGGTACTATCTGGTTGGCGTCAGCGAGCTTGGTCTTGGCTGCTTCATGACCCCGCGTGAGCAGCACTTTCTGGCGGAAGTCCACCCCATGTTCACCAAGGCTGACATCCCGATCAGCCGCCTGGCATACTACACCTACCTGAATGACCGCGGGCTCCAGACCGATTTTGACATCCGTCTCCCAGAGGGGCGCAGGCGTCTGGCGCTGCATCAAGCCGGAGCCAGGCCTGCCAAGGCGCTGCCCTGGTGCAGCGCGCCGCCTGCCATGGACAACAGCCACTTGCCGGGCGTGAACATCGTGGGTTTCGCCAATGGCGTGCTTGGCATTGGCGAGGACGCGCGCGCCCTCAATGAAGTCCTGGCTGATGCAGGCATCATGCGGGCCATCTACAGCATTGCCTTACCGGAGAAGACAGCGACCAGTGACAGCTATGGAATGGAAGTGCTCACGGTCGACCAGCCCGTCTATCCCGTCAATATCTTTGCCCTCACGGCCTTTGAAACGGCGCGGCTGAAGATCGAACGAGGCGCAAACCTGTTTGAGGGCCGCTACAACATTGGCTATTGGCCCTGGGAGCTGACGAGCTTGCCGGAATCCTGGCGCTGGGTGTTTGATCTTGTCGACGAGATTTGGGCATCGAGCGATTTTCTTGCCAATGTCTATGCCAGCCTGACCGACAAGCCAGTCTATCTCGTGCCGTTCTATCTCAATGTCCCGGATGTGACTGAGGTGCCCTTGCAGCAATTCGGGCTGACAGGGGAGGATTTCGTTTTCCTGACCATGTTCGATTTCAATTCCTATATGGCCCGCAAGAATCCCCAGGCTGCGATTGCCGCCTTCCAGTCCGCCTTTCCTGATCGTAGCGGCCCCGAGCGTCTGCTGATCAAGACACTCAACGCACATGCCCATCCCGAGGCCCTCAGGGCAATCGAGGAGGAGTTGGGCGACGATGACCGTTTCGTTCTGATCGACGGTCCTTTCAGCCGTGCCGAGATCGCCGGGCTTATTGCGGCGACCGACTGCTTCATCTCGCTGCACCGAGCGGAAGGTTTCGGCCGGGTCATTGCCGAAGCCATGCTCCTCAACACCAGTGTGGTCGCCACTGACTGGTCGGGCAATGTCTCGTTCCTTGACCGGGACAATGGATATCCTGTCGACTACACGCTTCGTCCGGTCCTGCCGGGTGAATATGTCTTCTCCGAAGGCAGCCAATGGGCAGAGCCATCTGTTGCTGACGCTGCCCGCCAACTCAGGCTGGCACGTGAGAACCTCCTGAACGATGGCGAAAGGCGCGCCCGCGCCCGCGCCCGTGTCGAGCGCCAGTACAGTCTGGGCGCAGCAGCGG
>JANMMX010000309.1:0-4864 GCA_031373605.1 Allobosea sp.
ACGGGCTATCATGTGCATGGGCTGCCAAGCAAGAAGAATGGCGGGAAAAGGCTGGCAATCTCGCGCTATGGTTTGCCAAACAGCGGATGCTCGACCCTGTCGCCACGCTTGACGCCAATCTTGGCAGCTACGCCGGCATTCAACTCCAGCACGCTCAGCACGGGTTCGCCTGAGGGAATCGTGCGCGTTGACAAAGGCTCGGCGTTCTCTGCCACGCGCGCCACGGTGCCATCGGCCCGGATGAACAGCATGTCGAGCGAGATGTAGGTGTTCTGCATCCACATCGAGACGGGCTCGACGCGCTGGAAATCAAACAGCATGCCCCGGTCGGGCGGCATGTAGTTGCGGAACATCAGGCCCTTGGCGCGGCCCTCCGGCGTGCGCATCACCTCGACCGAAAAGGCATGGCGGCCGCTCTCGGTGACAACTGTCAACGGCTCGACAGCCTGCGCCTGCGCTGCCGGAGACATGGCCAAGGCGAGGAACACCGAGATGGCACCGATCAGAGACGCGGGAAAGATGTGGTGCAGCATGCGCGAAGGTGCCTCGTCGTGATGTCTGTATGTCTGGCCTGGAACCTCGCCCGACTGCTGATCTATTGCGCGCCCATCGGCCAACCGCAACGGGCAAATCAGGATGTGTCAGCGCGCGCGCAGTCTGAACAGGCCTTGAAGTGGCCTTATTCGAAAGTCGAATCTTGCTGCTTCCATTTGGCCCGACGTTGCGGCAACTTGCAGCGATTCGTTGTCAATCTTTCTGTTTCACGAGGTCGAACATGCAAATCCGTGCGCTTCGTCATTTTGCGATGGCAACCATCCTTGGCTTTGCATGGATCACACCAGTGAAGCTGGCCCAGGCCGCCGATCATGTGCTCGACAATGTGAGCATGGATATGGGCCTTTTCGTGCTGAAAGCGCCGAAGATCGAGGTGAAAAACACACCGCTCGACCGCAGCGCGGTCATGGCGCTCTTTGACACCAATTCTTCGGAAAGCGCCGTGGCGCGTCTCACGAAGTTCAACGCGGGCCAGATCATCATTCCGGAAATGGTGATGACGCAGAAAATCGGCCCGCAGGAGCAGAGCACGTCCTACCGCGACGTGAAGCTCAACGGCATCGTGGCGGGGCGCATCGCCGACGGCACTTTCGGCAGCGCCACATCGGTCACCGAGGATCCGCTGCTTGGCAAGATCGAGGGCAAGCTCGGCCTGATGAAGATCGCGGGCGTCGACATCACCCATCTGGCGCGGATCATGACCGAAAAGGCGACCGCTGGCGACAAATCGCCGATGAAGTCGCTGTATGAGTCGTATGAGGTCGACAGCTACGTCATGCAGCTGGGTTCGCTCGGCAGCATGACCATGGGCAAGATGTCAGGCCGCAATTTCGCTGCCAGGCAAGGCGCAGAGCCGTGGAGCGCACTGTTTGCGCGACTGACCGAGGCGGCCAAGAACGCCAAGCCCGATGCAGCCCAGGCCAAGAAGAAAGACGAGCCGTTCTCGGAGTCCGACCGTGTGCTGATGGTGGCTGTGTTGTCGCTGCTCGACGACATTTCCTTCGGCTCCGGCGAGGCGCAGGACCTGAAGATGCAGCTGACGATGCCGACCGTCGGCAACAAGCCTGCTGACAAGATCGATGTCGGCATGAAGAGCCTTGTCATGAAAATGGACGGGCCGGCATCCGAATTCCGCATGGACGGGCTGACCACGAAGGCGGCCGGCGCCGATCTCAAGGTGGCGTCCTACAGCTTCAGCGGGTTTTCGCTTGCCCCCATGTTTAAGGCTTTTGGCGAGGTTCTTGCCAAGCCCGGCGCTGATTTCGACAGCATTGACCCGAAAAACCTCATTCCCACACTCGGCACGATGCGGATCGAAGGGCTGGAGGCTGATGTGCCGCAGGCGGCCAAACGTGGGCGCCCGGCGCAACCCAACATCAAGGTGGCGATGAAGCTGTTCGAGCTTGGCGCCTCCAACCAGGTCAATGGCATTCCCACGGCCATACGCTTCAAGCTGGACAATCTCACGGCTCCCGTCATCGACACTGGCGACAATCCAGGCGTGAAAGACCTGTTGGCAATGGGGTACAAGACCGTCGATCTTTCGGCCTTGATGGACCTGGCGTGGCTGCAAGGCTCCAGCGAGCTCGCCATCAAGGCGCTTGATGTCTCCGCCGCCAACATGATTTCGCTGACAACGAACGGCACGCTCGGCAACATCACCAAAGACGTTTTCTCCGGAGACACAGCCCTGATGCAGGTTGCGCTGCTGGGTGCGACGGCCAAGGAACTGAGCCTCTCGCTGCGCAACTTCGGCCTGCTGGAGAAAGTGCTGGCCAATGAGGCGAAGAAAGCCGGCACCAAGCCGGAAGACCTGCAGAAGCAGGTGGCGATGATGGCGACCGTTGGCCTTGCCTCCATCCTGGGACCATCGGACGGCGCCAAGCAGCTGGCTGCAGCGCTCTCGCGCTTCGTTGCCAAGCCCGGCACGCTCAATGTCTCGGCCAAGACCAAATCTGGCCCAGGCATTGGCCTTGCCGATGTCATTGCGATAAGCGATCCATCAGCCATCTTCGAAAAACTTGATGTGAAAGCCAGCGCCGAGTGACGTCCGCCGAAAGCGACACCCTGCCCGACTCGCAATGGGTCCCTTCCGCCCATGAGATCGTCTGGGCACGGCTGCCAGGCCCAGCGCGCGGCATCTTGCGCAAGCTCGTCAATCCACAGAACGAGACGCGCGTGCATCTGGCACACCTCATCGGGCGCGTTGGAGGGCAGTTTGACATTGGCCGCTACACCTATGGCCGACCCAAGGTGCGTTTCCCTGAGAGTGAGGCCCGGCTTACCATCGGGCGCTATGGGTCGATTGCCGACGGTGTGGAAATCATGCTTGGCGGCAACCACCGCACCGACTGGGTGACAACCTATCCCTTCCCGGCCGTCCGCAAGATGTGGCCCGAAGCCGATGCGAACATCGTGCCTTCGTTCGGGCGCGGTGACGTGGTGATCGGGCATGATGCCTGGATCGGCTCGCAAGCCCTCATCCTGTCAGGCGTGCGTATTGGCCATGGTGCTGTCATTGCAGCGCGCGCCATCGTCACCCATGATGTGGATCCCTACACCGTTGTTGGCGGCAATCCGGCCCGCATGATCCGCAAGCGCTTCAGCGACAGTGTGATCGAGCGGCTATTGGCAACCGAGTGGTGGAAACTCCCGCGCCCGGAAATCGTCCGGCTGATGCCTCTGCTCCTGAGCTCGGACGTGCTGGCTTTTCTCAAGGCAGTGGAGAAGCCGAGATCAGCCGACGCTTGAGGCCCAGCGCCGGGTTCTCGACCAGATACCATGACAGCGTGGCAACAACGGCCGTCAGAGCCAAAGCAGGCCCCAGCAGCATCCAGGCGCCAGCCATCGGCCAGAGCGCGACCAGCGCCTGCTGCACCGGCCAACCATAGAGATAAACGCCGTAAGACAGGTCAGCACGGGGCTCTGTCGGGCGCTGCGTCAAGACAGGTGCCAGCGCCAGCACGATGCTTGCCCAGGCCGTCACGAGATAGAGCATTGGCTTGTAGAGCGGTGTCGAGACCAGCAGCGCTGTGGCAACCACAGCCAGCGCCAGACCCGCCAGCGAAAGCGGCACTTTCTCGCGCCAGAGGTAAATCAATCCGCCGACCAGAAAGATCAGCGGCAGGCGCAAGGCTGTCTCGATGCCCTTGGCCCCGTTTGGCGCCATGATCTCGCGCGCCAGTACAGCGATCGTCAGCGCAACAGCGATGCCCAGCGCCAGCCTGCGTGCCTTGAGCAGCCCGGCCAAACCAAAGCCGATCACGCCGAGATAGCACAGCGTCTCGTATTTCAGCGTCCAGACCGTGCCCATCGGGAAGCGCAGCGGGTTTTCGGCAAAAACGCCCGGCAAGGGCGCAGCGCTCTTGAAGGTGGTCAGAGTCGCTGTGATGAAACGCCAAAGGCTTGGTTCCGCCAGATAGGATGACACGGAGAGCTTGGTGAGTGCCGTGCCCATCACCAGCGCCACAACCAGCACGGCGACAATCAGTCCCGGCGCAATGCGCAAAGTACGCGCGACGACATAGTCACGCAGGCCCCGCCGGTCATAGCTCATCGTCACCAGGAAGCCGGAAATGGCAAAAAAACCATTCACCGCATGCTCGCCAAGCGTGAAACCCGTCAGCCGCGCCAGTGGCTCATCCTCGACAATGCCGGTGGTGACGCTGAAGGCATGCGAGACGACGACGGCGAGCGCCAGCAAGAGGCGCAGCAGCCCAAAATTGTTGTGCGGATGCGCCATGGCGTTCGCGACAGTGGTGGCAGACGAGAGATTCACGCCCGCCTCCGCGCGTCCAGCGTCGAGCTGGCCAGCCTTTCGCGGATCAGGGCGCGCTCGCGGCGCATGAAAGCCAAGGCACCTGCCGCCGAACCGGCATGGCGGCGCGCTTTGCCAAAGTTGAGCAACAGGCCGTAACCCACTGCTTTCAATGCGTTAAGCGCGCATTCCTTGAATGCATCCGACGGCAGGCCATATTTCCCCTGCATGTAGGCGCGCGACCACGCCAGATGCCAGCGCGCGGTGAAGGCGCGCTCAGGCGTGGCCCGCGTCGAGCGCCCGCGACCGTGTTGCACCTCTGCCAGATCGACATGCACAAGCGCATGCCCTGCATCGCGCAGGCGGCGGCAAAGGTCGTCATCCTCGTAAAACAGGAAGACCTCTTCATCAAAGCCATGCAGCCCAAGAAACACATCGCGCCGCACCAGCAGGCAGGCGCCCGACAAAAACGGCGCGCAGCAATCGCCTTCAGGCACCACCAGCGTCCGCGCCCGATTGAGGTGGTCTGGCGCCAGCAGCGAGCGGCGCTGA
>JANMMX010000399.1:0-3332 GCA_031373605.1 Allobosea sp.
GCCAGCTGGATCCACTTCAGCACGACGGATCTGGCAGCTTTTCTGGTGCCGCTGGGGCGTGTCAGTTGAAGACTTGGCCGCAAGCCTGGACCAGGTGTTGGCGCGCCATCTCGCATCTGTCCGCTTGACGCGCCAGCCACCTTCCGCCATCGCTCCGCGCGACGTTTTTGCTGTATGCCGGAGATTGAGATGAGCCGTTCTGATCTTGCCAAGACCATCGATGCCGCGTGGGATGACCGCGCTGCCATCACGCCCGCGACCAAGGGGTCCGTGCGCGAGGCTGTGCAAGAGGTGGTTCATCTTCTGGATTCAGGCGCGGCCCGTGTCGCCGAGAAGATCGATGGCGCATGGGTCACGCATCAGTGGCTGAAGAAGGCCGTGCTGCTCTCGTTCCGCCTCAACGACAATGCCATCATCAAGAGTGGCCCCGGCGAAGCGGTCTGGTGGGACAAGGTGCCCTCCAAGTTCGAGGGCTGGGGCGCGTCCGAATTCTCCAAGGCCGGCTTCCGCGCTGTTCCGCCGGCTGCCGTGCGCCGTGGCGCCTACATCGCGCCGGGCGTCGTGCTGATGCCGTCTTATGTCAACATCGGCGCCTATGTTGACGCCGGCTCGATGGTCGACACCTGGGCGACCGTTGGTTCCTGCGCGCAGATCGGCAAGAACGTGCACCTGTCGGGTGGCGTCGGCATCGGCGGCGTGCTGGAGCCGCTGCAGGCGAACCCGACCATCATCGAGGACAATTGCTTCATTGGTGCGCGCTCTGAAGCGGTCGAGGGCGTCATCGTCGGCGAAGGCTCGGTCATTGCCATGGGTGTCTTCCTTTCGGCCACCACCAAGATCGTTGATCGCGCCACAGGTGAGATCCATGTCGGTCGCGTGCCGCCTTACTCCGTGGTCGTGTCAGGCTCGCTGCCGGGCAAGAACCTGCCGGGCGAGAACTGGGGCCCGTCGCTCTATTGTGCCGTGATCGTGAAGACCGTTGATGCGCAGACGCGCGCGAAGACAGCTATCAACGAGCTGCTGCGCGACTGATCTCTGGACGGGAATTGCTCGCGAAGGCGCAAGGGCCACGGGCTGCCGGGAGCAGGACGGGGCCTTTGCCGGACATGGAGCAAAGCCTGTGAGACGATCATCTCCATCATTGTTGAGGCCAGCGCTCTGTTCCGCAATCCTGTGCAGTCTTGCGACACTGGCGCAGGCGGAAGCCATTTCCTTCGGGCCGGATCTGTCGACCCAGGGCTGGAAGCCGCTGACTTTCCGCTCTATCCCGCCGGTTGATTTCCGCGCCGAGGGCGCATCACGCCTGACACTTCGTGCCGACAAGGGCGCGAGCGTGATATGGCGCGGGCTGGATGAGAACCTCTGGCCCGCCAGATCGGCGCAATGGCGCTGGCGTGTCGAGACCAGCGTGCCCGCTACGGACCTGACCATCAAAGGCAAGGATGACCGGGCGCTTGCGCTCTATTTCGTCTTTGCCAGGGACGAAGCGGCCGCCCGCAGCGCTAAGGGTTCCAGCAGCCTGACATCGGCCATGTGGTGGTCATCAGGAGCCGCACTTGTCTATGTCTGGGGGGGCAATGCCTCCCCGGGAGCCGTGCTGCCCAGTCCCCATATGGGCACCAGCGGCAAGTTGCTGGTGCGCCAGATTGCGACCCGGGCAGATGGCAAGTGGGTGTCCGAAAAGGCCGATCTGGCGGCTGATTTCCGCCGTGCCTTCGGGCGCGAGCCGGGCCCGCTGGTCGGCATTGCCATCTCGTCGGATTCCGATGACACGGGTGGCCTCAATGTTGCCGGTATCGAGGCGCTGGCCGTCAACTAGTGCGGCGGGATCAACTGGCCATGCCGCCGGATTTGCCGCGTGACGGTGGGATGATTGCGCCTTATGTCGGTTGCAGGGCCGGGGACGCACATCCATGACAACATCATCAAAACCGTCATCGGGGGGTTTTGCGATCCATCCGCTGCGTGATGCCGTGCTGGGCGAGGTGCATGCCCGGCCGTTCACGCCGCTGACGACACCTTCGCGCGTGCTGCATTTCGGTTTCGTGGCCGATGCCGAACATGCAGTGGCAGACCGGGCGGCGCTGGTGGCGTGGTGCCGTGCGCGCAGCCTGACCGAGCCCTCGCCACAGGCCAAGCACCACCGCGCGACAGTCGATGGCGTGACGCTAAGCTGGGAACAGCACACCGAGTTCGTCACCTACACCTGGCAGGCCGCGACACGGCCGGTGAAGGGCGATCCGTTTGGCGACGCAGGTGACCTTACCGGCTGGATGGAGGGGCTGCCGCAGCCCGGCCCACTGATGGTGGCCATCGATCTGGCCTTGCAGGGCGAGGCTCCGAAGGCGCTCGATGTGTTCGATATTGCCTTCCTCTCGGCCTCGCTCGTCAACGAGGATGCAGCGCTGATCGCCAGCGATTTCCGGGCCGACAAGCGTGGTCGCGTGCGCATTCTGGTGCAGGATCGTGCGTTGACGCCGATGATGGCAGGCGCGCTGGTGCAGCGGCTGATCGAGATCGAGACCTATCGCAGCTTTGCCCTGCTGGGCCTGCCGGAGGCGCAGCGCGTCGGTCCGCTGGTGCGACACATCGAACAGGAACTGACGCGAATCGCACAGGAAATGACCGCGACGGAAGGTCTGGCGGCCAACCAGAAGCTGCTTGATGAGCTGACCGGGCTCGCCGCCGCGCTGGAAGCGGAAGCGGCGATGTCGGCCTATCGTTTTGGCGCCAGCCGCGCCTATGCGGAAATCGTGAAGCAGCGGCTTGTTGTCATCAACGAGGTGCGGATCAAGGGCTTGCCCACCTTCCAGTCCTTCCTTGACCGGCGGATGGCGCCAGCCATGCGCACCTGCAACACCATTGTCGAGCGGCAAGCCGATCTGTCGCGCAAGCTGACGCGCGCGGCCAATCTGCTGCGCACCCGCGTTGATGTCGAACTGGAGCGCCAGAACCGCGACCTGCTGGCGGCGATGAATGACCGCGCCCGCATGCAGCTCCGGCTCCAGCAGACAGTGGAAGGCCTCTCGGTTGCCGCCATCGGCTATTATGTCGTCAGCCTGTTCGGCTACATTGCCAAGGGCGCCAAGGATTCAGGCCGTCTGGCCATCGAACCGGGCGTGGCAACCGCGCTCTTCGTGCCCGTTGCGATCCTTGCCGTCTGGTGGGCCGTGCGGCGCGTGCGCAAGAGCCACAGTGGCGAGCCGCCGCCGGGTTAAGCCTCACGCCAGCGTCAACCCCCGGTCCCAGTACGGCATCGCGCCATAGAGCCCGCCGAGATAGTCGACGAAGGCGCGCACCTTCTGTTCCATGTGGCGGCGGCTGGGATAGAC
>JANMMX010000440.1:0-2584 GCA_031373605.1 Allobosea sp.
GTGCGCCAGTCCTTGGCCATGTCGACGCAGGCGCGCAGCAATTGCGTCGGATATTGCTCGAGTTTCGTCTCGAGACGCTCGAACAGCGTGAAGGCATCAGCGGTCGCGCCGGCAAAGCCCGCGATCACATGGCCCTTGCCCAGCCGCCGCACCTTGCGGGCATTGCCCTTCATGATGGTGGGGCCAAGCGAAACCTGACCATCGCCACCAACGACCACGCGCCCGCCCTTCCGCACCATCAGGATGGTGGTCGCATGCATGGTGTGCGGTGAGGTGGAAGGATCGTTGGAAAAATTCATGTGCGCGAATCGCCTTGGATGGGCCTGCCTTTGCCAAGATGTAAGGTCTTTCATCGCCAAGACCAACGGGTGCGATTCCCGGGGCCGTGCAGCGTCAGCGGAACGGAACCCGGGATCCAGCGCAAAGACCAAGCGAAGCGTCAGCAGACTTTCTTGTGCCGCTGGCGCGCCTCTTGTCAGACTGGACCCCGGATCGGGTTACGCTTGCGCTGCACCCGTTCGGGGCGCGCGGTCCGAGTGGGGCGAAAACCTTGTTCCTCCTCCCCCGGAAAGGGGGAGGTCGGGTGGGGGTCAGGACCGGGCGAGATGGTCAGTTTCGTCCAGCCTGCCTTTGTGTCGGGAGTCCATGACTGCGCGTGTTGGAGCGCAAGGCGCGGATGTTCAGGAAGAGTGCGCGCAGGAGGCTCTGTCACCAGCTCACCGTCAACCCCCACCCAACCTCCCCCTTTCTGGGAGAGGAGACACAAGCCGCTTCGCGAAGGGTTGTTGCGCTGGACCCCGGATCGGGTTCCGTTCCGCTGCACCCGTCCGGGGATCGCACTCATCCCGGCAGACAACGAAGCACGGGTAGCGCCGGACCCGTCACGCTGCTAAAGCACGCCAGTAAAGCCAATAATCAGGACAGATTGCCATGCGTATGGGCGAGGTCAAGCGCCGCACTGCCGAGACGGATGTTTCCGTGAAGCTGGTTCTGGATGGAACCGGCCAGTCGGAGATCGCCACAGGCGTCGGCTTTTTCGACCATATGCTGACATTGCTGGCGCGCCACGCGCTGATCGACCTGACCGTGAAGGTCACGGGCGACACCCATGTCGATGACCACCACACGGTCGAAGATACCGGCATTGCGCTGGGCGAAGCCCTGAAGGCCGCCCTTGGCGACAAGAAAGGCATCACCCGCTATGCCGACGTGCATCTGCCGATGGACGAGACGCTGACGCGTGTTGCGGTCGATGTCTCGGGCAGGCCGTTTCTGGTGTTCCGCACCAGCTTTGCCGTGCAGAAGATCGGCACCTTCGACACCGAACTTGTGCGCGAGTTCTTCCAGGCTTTCACGATGAATGCCGGTCTGACGCTCCATGTCGAGACGCTTTATGGCGAGAATGGCCACCACATCGCCGAAAGCTGCTTCAAGGGTCTGGCGCGCGCACTTCGCGTGGCGCTGGCCGTCGATCCGCGCGAGGGCGGCCGCATCCCGTCGACCAAAGGCGCGCTCTAAGCGCGCGAAGAACCGCAAAGACGCGCTTTAGAGCGCGCATCCATATTGAAGGACAAGGCACATGCCGTTTTTCATGGTCATGACCCCGCCACCGCATGGCGGCACAGCGCGCGACACGGTCGAGCAGGCGCGCATCATCAAGGATGGCTTCTCGCTCTGGGCCTTCCTGCTGACGGGCCTCTGGCTGCTCTCGCAGCGCATGTGGCTCTGGTTTGCGATTTTTGCCGTGGTCTGGGGCGGGTTTGCCGTGGGCGGTCCATGGCTCGGCCTGCATCCGACGGCCATTGGCGGCATCTCGCTGGCAACCGGCCTTTTTCTCGGCCATGAGGGTCACGCGCTCCTGATGCGCAAGCTCGAAAGTTCCGGCTGGACATTCGTGGGCATGGTCGAGGCGCGCAATCAGGAAGAGGCCGAGCGCCGCTATTTCGAGCGCGCACTGGCGGCATTGCCCGCGCCGTTGCCACTGCCGCCTGCCGCGCCATCTGGCCAGCGCTATGTGACGGCCACCGCGCGCGGGCCGATCATCGGATTGTTTCCCGAGGCCGGGACACGGTGAGCAGCCTATGACCAGCAGCGTTGCGATCATCGATTATGGCTCCGGCAATCTCCATTCCGCCGCCAAAGCCTTCGAGCGGGCGGCGCATGAGGCAGGGCTGTCGACGCGCATCCATGTGACCTCCGATCCTGATCTCGTCCGTCAGGCTGATCGCATCGTGCTGCCCGGTGTCGGCGCCTTCGCCGATTGCCGCCGTGGCTTGGACGCCGTACCCGGCATGGTCGAGGTGCTGGAAGAGGTCGTGCGGGCCAAGGCCCGGCCCTTCCTGGGCATCTGCGTCGGCATGCAGCTGATGGCGGCGCGCGGGCTCGAATACACCACCACCGCAGGCCTCGGCTGGATCGAGGGCGATGTCGCGCTCATCCGCCCCACCGATACCGGCCTCAAGATCCCGCATATGGGCTGGAACAACCTGCACCCGCAGGATGAGCACAAGCTGCTCGATGGCATCGCGCTCGGCCCCTCCGGCCTGCACGCCTATTTCGTGCATTCCTATGCGCTGGTGCCTGC
>JANMMX010000022.1:0-1754 GCA_031373605.1 Allobosea sp.
TCCAGCCATTCTTCTTCCGCCACCACCAGCGCCTTGGCCAGTTTGGCGCGTTGGCGGGTGAATTCGGCGGCTTTTTGCGGGTCCTTGGCCTGGATGAGGCCGCTGGAGAGCGCGCCGTCAATCTTGTCGATCAGGCCGCTCAGCTTGGCCATGTTGGCTTCCATCAGGTTCAGCTTGTGGCGCAAGGCCGCCGGTGTCTGGCGCTTCGGCTCCGGTGCGGCATCTTCGGGTGCATCGGCCTTCTGATCCTGCTGCTTCTTGCCCTTGGACTCCCGGCTTTTGCCGCCGCTGAGCACCTGCGCGCGATAGTCATCAAGGTCGCCGTCGAAATTCTTCACCGTGCCGTCGGTCACCAGCCAGAGCCGGTCGGCGCAGGCCTCGATCAGGAAGCGGTCATGGCTCACCAGAATGACAGCGCCCGGATAATCGTTGATCGCCTCCATGAGGGCGGCGCGCGAGTCGATGTCGAGATGGTTGGTCGGCTCGTCGAGGATAAGCAGATGTGGCCCGTCAAAAGCGGCAAGCCCCAGCATCAGCCGGGCCTTCTCGCCGCCTGACAGGTTCTTCACCGGCGTCTCGGCCTTCTGCGCCGGAAAGCCGATCTGCGCCGCCTTGGCACGCACTTTCGATTCCGGCACATCAGGCATCAGGCTGCGCAGATGGTCGACGGGCGTCTCGTCGAGCCTGAGTTCATCAAGCTGGTGTTGCGCGAAGTAGGCCGTCTTGAGTTTCGGCGAGCGCTTCATCTCGCCGCTGAGCTGCTCCAGCCGCCCGCCAATGAGCTTGCAGAAGGTCGATTTGCCATTGCCATTCGAGCCCAGCAGCGCCACGCGATCATCCGGCAGCAGCGTCAGGTTCAGCCGCGACAGGACCGTGCGGTCGCCATAGCCTGCCGAGACATTGTCCATCACCACCATTGGCGGTGACATGGGCCGCTCCGGGCCGGGCAGCGAGAAGGGCAGCACCTGCCGGTCAACGATTGCCGCCACCGGCTGCAGTTTTTCCAGCCGCTTGACGCGTGATTGTGCCTGACGCGCCTTGGAAGCCTTGGCCTTGAAGCGGTCAACGAAGGCCTGCAGATGGGCGCGCTCCGCCTGCTGCTTGTCGCGCATTTTCACCAGCAGCGCCTGCTGCTGCGCGCGTTGCAGCTCGAACGACGAATACCCGCCGCGATACATCGTCAACTTGCCCTGATCGAGATGCAGGATGTGGTCAACGCAGGTGTCGAGCAATTCGCGGTCATGGCTGACGACAAGGATCGTGTGTGGATAGCGCGCCAGATAGTCGTAGAGCCAGAGTGTGCCTTCCAGATCGAGATAGTTTGTGGGCTCGTCGAGCAGCAGCAGATCGGGCGCCGAAAACAGCACGGCCGCCAAGGCAACGCGCATGCGCCATCCGCCAGAGAAATCGGAGCAGGGGCGCTGCTGCGCCTCCTCGTTGAAGCCCAGCCCATAGAGAATGGTGGCGGCGCGCGATGGCGCGGCATGCGCCTCGATGTCCGCCAGCCGCGTCTCGATTTCGGCAATGCGCATCGGGTCTTTCGCCGTCTCCGATTCTGCCAGCAGCGCCGCGCGCTCTGTGTCCGCCGCCAGCACGACCTCGATCAGCGTCTCCGGCCCGCCGGGCGCTTCCTGCGCCACGCCGCCGATGCGCAGGCCCTTGGGCAAGGTGATGCTGCCGCCCTCGGTCGCAAGTTCGCCGGTGATGATGCGAAACAGCGTCGTCTTGCCTGTGCCATTGCGGCCAACAAGGCC
>JANMMX010000034.1:0-4927 GCA_031373605.1 Allobosea sp.
CGCGTGGTGATCGAACATCAGATCACGCTGGAGCGGCCTGTGGAACAATTGCCGGAACTGATCGAGAAAGCCCGGCTGGTCGAGATCTGGGGCGTGGACTTCGTGCTTCGCGATGCTGCCATCACGGGCTCGGGACACGAAAGAAGGCGTCTTTCTGTCCTGCAAGCGGATTGCGCCTGAACATGTGCGGACTGGCCGTCCTTGTCCAGCGCCCCCGCCATTCTGGCGATGTCGCCGCGCTTGAAGCCCGCTTGCAGCGCGCCCTCGCGCTCATGTCGCATCGCGGCCCGGATGCGCGCGGGGTGACGGTGCAGCCGGTTCTTGGGGAAGATGGCGGGGAACACGCCATCATCGGTCTTGCCCATGCGCGCCTCTCGATCCTTGATCTCGACCCGCGCTCGAACCAGCCCTTCGCCAGCGATGGGCACCTGCTGGCGTATAATGGCGAGATCTATAACTTCCGTGCGTTGACGCAAGGAATGGAACGCAAAACAGAAGGCGACACCGAGGCACTTCTCTGGCTGCTCAGGCAGCGCGGCACTGCGGCGCTGACCGATGCCAACGGCATGTGGGCCTTCTGCTGGCTTGATCCCGCCCGTGGCATCCTGACGGCTGCCCGCGACCGCTATGGCAAGAAGCCGCTCTTCTACTGTTTCGATGCAGACAGGATTGCCTTTGCCTCCGAGCCTGCCGCGCTGATGGCGCTCTGGGGAGCAAAGCCTGTGGCGGAGACTGGCAGCCTCGACAGCTTCGTGTCGGAAGGCTGGCTTCTGCCCGCAGCCGATGGCTCGACCTTCCTTAAGAAGGTCCGCGAAGTGCGGCCCGGCCACGTGCTGGAGCTTGATCTCGCGCGATGGTCGCTGCGCGAAGAACGGGCTGTCCCGCTTTGCATCGAGGCCGACCCTGGCGACCCCGACCAGCCGCTTGCCGAACTGCTGGCAGACGCCGTCAAGGCCAGGCTGCTCTCTGACCGGAAGGTTGCACTGCTCCTGTCAGGCGGCGTCGACAGCTCGCTGATTCTCTCGATCCTGTCCGCACGCGGCTGGCTCAGCGAAGTGGTTTGCGTTGTTGGCGATGCGGGCAAAAGCGACGACGCCCGCTATGCCCATGCCTGTCTCGACCAGCTCGGCATTGCCGGGCTTGAGCTTGCGCTCGACTATGGCGAGGCCAGTGTCGACCAGTTTCTCGATGTTTGCGCCCATCAAGCCAAGCCCTTTCCACTGATCGGCAACGTGCTTGGTATGGCCGACCTCTACAAGGCTGCTGCGGCTGAAGGCGTGCGCGTGGCGCTCGATGGCACCGGCGCGGACGAGATTTTCGGTGGTTACTGGCAGCGTCAGATCGGGTTTGCCATGCGTGATGCCGCGCGGGCTGGGGATCTCGGCTGGCTGCGGCGGCTGCGCGAAGGTGGAATGCTGCCAAGGGAACTGGCCAGTCTTGATGACGCTGATCTTTGCCGCGCCAGACTACCGATCCCGGCGCGTGAACTTATGGCACCGGAGGACCTTGCGCTCCTGCATCCAGCCCGGCGCAGGGGCGTCGAGCTGGCGCCTTCAAGCGATCCGCTGGCGGATTTCGAAGGTTCTTTCGCCGAGGCGCTGGCGCGGGATGCGACGGGCGGACGCATGCAGGAATGGCTCTGGCAGAACGACCGGAACGCCATGGCAGCCGGCATTGAGAACCGCAGCCCCTTCCTTGACTACCGGCTTGCGCGCCGCCTGGCGGGGGCTGGATCCTCCAAGTTCGACGGGGCTTTCAACAAGACAGCGCTGCGAGCCTTGTTTGGCTGCTTCACGCGTCTGCCAACTGCAATGCGGCAAGAAAAACAGGGCTTCCGCTGGGTCTATGGCCGGTTTCTGCGCCAGAACGGGCCCGCTCTCATGTCGCTTCTCGCAAACTCCCATCTTGTCGCGCAGTACGCATCGGTCGATAGTCTTGCGCGCCTGATGGTCGATAATGATTCGGCGGGGCGCTCCAAGCTGCTCCAGCGCCTGATCGTGCTGGCAGGCCTTGAAGCGCGTGGCAGGCTTGCGGTCGCCTAGGGGCCCAGGTCTCGGGGTAACTGCCTTGCTGCCCTGGATGTCAGGTCCGCCCGATCAGCATGAAGCGGTTGTAGCGTCGGGTTGGCAGGGTGCCCTTGAAAAGAAGCTCGGAAAGCCCGGCCTGTTCCACGAATTCCTCGGCAGAAGCAACGCAGGAAATATGCTCCGGGACCGCGACATAGTCGTTGGACTGCAGCACAACCAGTTGCGCGCCGGGCAGGGTGGCGAGCCATTGGCCAACATCGGGGATGTGCTCGCAACTCGTGTTGATGACAAGAGTGTCTGCACCCATCCCGATCGTACGAGGCTCCATGTCGTGCATGTCGCCTGTCAGGGCCTCGAAGCGCCCTTGCTCAGCAAAACGACGGTTGAGCAGCATGGCGACCGGCGCGCACGACGGATCAATATCGATGCTGGTTGCGCGCCCGACCGAGAAACGCGGATCGTTCAGGAGCAGTCCTGACAGTACGCCATACCAGCCGCCAACCACGGCCACCTTGTCATATGAAGCGTCCGCGTGGGCATGCAGCATGTCCAGAAGCCAAATTTTGCTGGCAATCTGCTTCGGATTGAGTGCAACCGTCATGTCGGCAGGCGCAAGGTCCCCCATGACTTTTGCCACATCTGCAAGGAACGCGACCTTTGTCAGCTTGGACAGACCCATCAACAGGTCGTAAACGTCGCCTGGTTGCAGACAATGCTGTTTGTTCATGGTGTGCCAAATCGCATGGCGAAGGCTGTCATGACAAGCCAAGGCTGCTCCCGACGACAGGCCTTCTGGCCAGCTTGTCGCTAGAACGTGAAACATGCACAATGAAAAAAACCCAGGTGCCGCGTATGACGACTGAAGATCTGCACGGATTGGCCGAGCGTCCGTCGGCTGGGCAGCATGCCACGAGCCCATCCAGTGCATCGCCTGTCAAACAGCAGCGGTTCTCTGAAGTGCGAATCCTGATGTACAGCCACGACACGTTCGGCCTCGGCCATCTCAGGCGCTGCCGTGCGATTGCTCACGCGTTGGTTGGCCGTTTCAAGGGCATCCATGTCCTGATCATTTCCGGATCCCAGATCGCAGGTGCCTTCGACTTCAAGGCGCGCGTCGACTTCGTCAAAATTCCGAGCGTGATCAAGCTCTACAATGGGGAATACACCTCGATCGGTCGCCATATCGACATCCAGGAGACACTGGAATGGCGCAAGGAGATCATCCGCTCGACCGCTGCATCCTTCGATCCGGACATGTTAATTGTCGACAAGGAGCCGCTGGGCCTCAAGGGTGAGTTGCTGCCCACCCTGGAAATGCTGAAGGCGCGGAATTGCTGGCTGGTCGCGGGGCTCCGTGACGTTATGGATGAAGCTGAAGTGCTGGATGCCGAGTGGGCAAAGCGGGACACGCTGGCGTTGATGGACCGCTTTTATGACAACGTCTTCATTTACGGGCCCAAGCAATTCTGGAACCCTTTGACCGACATCAAGCTTCCCGAGGGCTTTGACAAGCGGCTGACCTACACGGGTTTCCTGCGCCGCGAGCAGTCGGCGACCAACCTGTCGTCGATCGAGAGCCTGCCGGAACACTATGTCCTGGTGACTGCCGGCGGTGGTGGGGACGGTGCCCCCTTGATGCGTGCCACTCTGGCAGGGCATGAAGCTGATCCGACGAGGACCCCGTTGCTGCTTCTGCTGGGGCCGTTCATGCGGACAGATGATCGTGAGGAGATCCATCGGATTGCGGCCAGAATGCCCAAGGTCCAAGTCATCGATTTCCACCCGCAGACGGAATTGCTGCTGCAGCGCGCGTCGGCAGTGGTCAGCATGGCCGGGTACAACACGTTCTGCGAGCTCTTGTCTCTCGACAAGCCAGCCCTGCTGGTGCCGCGCACGCAGCCGCGCAAGGAGCAGTTGATCAGGGCCCGCCGGGCGGCCGAACTCGGGCTGGTGGACGTGCTGATGCCGGAGGAAGCTGCCATTCCCGAGGTTATGGCGAAGCATTTGCGGAACCTGCCGGACCGGGCCGGCCCGATGGCCGCTGGCGCGGACCAGATGCTTGGCGGTCTCGAACAGATCTGCGAAGTGGTGCGCGGTCATTTCGAGACCCTGCACAGACGAGAGGTCTTCCTGCCTCCGGCAGCCGAGTGAGATCGTGACCGAACTGGTCGTTTTTGTACTGAAGGGCTACCCGCGCCTTTCTGAAACCTTCATTGCACAAGAGATCAAGGCCCTGGAACAAGGCGGCCTGCCGCTCCAGATCTGGGCGCTGCGTCGGCCCACCGACGCACGCACGCATCCGATCCATGCCGAGATCAAGGCTCCTGTCGGCTATCTGCCCGAATACCTGCATGATGAGCCCTTCCGCGTCCTGCGCTGCCTTTTCAAGTCGATGCTGCGGCCCGGCTTTCTCAGCGCAGTTCTCGCCTTGCTTCGCGATCTGCCGCGCGATCTGACGCGGAACCGCATCCGTCGCTTTGGCCAGGCCTGCGTTCTGGCTGCTGAGATGCCGCGCGGCACGACGCGCATTCATGCCCATTTCATTCACACGCCAGCCAGCGTGAGCCGCTACTGCAGCCTCATTGCAGGGTTGCCCTGGTCAATCTCTGCGCATGCCAAAGATATCTGGACCTCGCCGGATTGGGACCTGACGGCCAAGATTGCGGCCGCCGACTGGACAGTTAGCTGCACGAAGGCCGGGCTCGAACAGCTCAACACGCTGGCACCTCCGGGCAAGTCGGCCATTCTCGTTTATCATGGCCTCGACCTCAGCCGTTTCGCAGCGTTGCCGGTGCCGCTTGCGAGCCGCGATGGGAGCGATGCTGCCAAGCCGGTGCGTCTGCTCACGGTTGCACGCGCTGTGGAGAAAAAGGGCCTCGACACGCTGCTGGAGGCACTCG
>JANMMX010000048.1:0-10828 GCA_031373605.1 Allobosea sp.
TCTCGGTCCAGTAACGCCTGATCTGATTGCGCAGTGGTGCTTCAGTCTCGTGATAATGCCGATACGTCTTGAACTGCTCGGCTGCCGTTTCGGCAAGTTTTGCCTGGAATGGAGTGGGCATGCAGCACCTTTATGTTCACCGGTGCTTGCGATCTAGATTGAGGATCGTCACGAATGCGCGTGAGAAAAACGTGAATTCATCTGCAGATTTGATAATAGATTGTATTTTAATCATAATACAACTATACGTTGTCATCCCTGTGCTTGGCGCGAAGCCCCTGCGCCTCAGATCAAGTCAGATCAAGTCAGATCAAGTCCCTTGGCCCGACCCGGTCAGCCAGCCTGATGAGCCAGAGGATCAGCTCGCGCTCCTCGGCGGTGATGTCCGGCCGGTCAGACAGGGCCTGCGCCGGTCCGCGAAACTCGCTCCAGCGCAAATGAAACTCCGGCAGATCGCGCGGCAGCCTCAGTCCCGCCTGAGGCGCAGCACCCGGCCCAAGTCCTGTCCCAACAAGTCCTGTCCCAACAAGGCCTGTCCCGACGAGTCCTGTCCCGTGTCCTGCAGCAGCCTGATCTTGCGAAACGGATGGCGGCGATATCGCGCTCCACTTGCCTCTCGGTTTTTTCTGTCCTGCTCGCATGGCTGGACATTACATCGCGAAATCCGGGCGGCGCGTGAGTAAAACGTGAAGCGACTTGTTTGCTTGAAAGCTCGAATGCTAGCTTGACCTTCGGGAGCTGGGTGTCGTGTCATGACGGGCAGGATTGTCGAAATCACGCTGTTCGGCGCGTGTTCGGTCGCTTCGGTTGCGCCGGGTGCCTTTGCCGTGACAGGGGCCAAGCACAAGGCACTGTTTGCGCTGCTGGTGACAGCTCCCTTCGGGCGGCGCACGCGCGCATTCCTTCAGGAAACGCTGTGGGGGCAGGCCTGCTACGACACCGGGCGGCAAAGCCTGAGGCGGGCGCTGGCCGACATCAAGGCCCTGATGGGTGAAAGCTATGGCGCGCTGCTGTCCAGCACCAACGCAGACCTGACGATCGACCTCGGCAAGGTCAGCTTTGCCGGTCGGCCGGGTGTTCATCCTTTCCTCGAAGGACTTGACGTCAAGGAGTCCGGCTTCAACCGGTGGCGCAATGCCATCCGCGAGAATCCGGGCCAGCTGGCAGGGCTGTTCGGCCTGACGCACCAAACGCCCTCCTGTGCAGTCTTGCCAACAGTGGCCGTGCTGCCATTTCGCAGCATCTCGGGCGAGGCGGATGATGCGGTGCTGGGGGACTGGCTGGCCGAGGAGACCTGCCGTTCTCTCAGCCGCTCGCACCTGCTGAGCGTGATCTCGCATCTGTCGGCCCGCGAGCTCGCGCGCGGCATTGTCGACATCAGCGCCGTGCGGGCAGTGCTGAAGGCTGATTTCTGCGTCAGCGGCAGCCTCCGGCGCAGCGCTGACATGGTTGTTCTTGACGCGGATCTGGTCGATTCCCGCTCGGGCCGCATTCTGTGGACGCGTCAGTTCGTGCGCACACAGGCCAGCTTTGTGGCCCATGCCGGCGAAGGCATTGCCGAGATCATCAAGGCCATCGGCAGCAGCATTGCCGATGAGGCCCTGACGCATGTCAGGGGCCGGGTGCCGGCGCAGATCGAGGATCACCGGCTGCTGATTGCCAGCGCCAGCCTGATGCACCGCGCGACACTGCGCGATTTTGCCCGCGCCCGCGAACTGCTCGACGAGGCCCTGCGGCGTGCGCCGCACACTGCGGAAATCCATGCCTGGCTGGGCAAGTGGTATGTGCTCAGCGTGTTCAACCGCTGGAGCACGGACACGGCGCGCGAAACGCAACTGGCCCGCGATGCGACGGCGCGCGCGCTGGATCTCAGCCCCGACAATGCCTTCTGCCTGACGATTGACGGTTTCGTGGAGGGCAACCTCGTGCGCCGTCTCGACACGGCGGAGCAGCGCTACAATGCCGCCCTCGCTGCCAATCCGAATGAATCTCTGGCCTGGCTGCTGAAGGGCGCCATGCACACCTTCCGGTCCGACGGGCAAGCAGCGGTTGCCGCAACCGAGCGCGGCCAGGCGCTCTCGCCGATTGACCCTTTCAGCTATTTCTACGACGCGCTGGTGGCGGGCGCCCATCTCAGCAACGGCGCCTATGAGCGTGCGCTGGAGCTGGCTGACCGGTCCATCGCGGTCAATGACCGCCATCTGTCGACACTCCGGATCAAGCTGTTTGCGCTGCATTTCCTTGGCCGGGATGACGAGACCCGGGCTGTCGGCCAGCAGCTCCTGGCAAGAACGCCGGAAATGACGATCTCCGATTATCTGAAAAACCACCCATCGGCTGCGTTCAGGATGGGACGGATGATGGCGCAGGCTTTTGGGGCGGCGGGCATCCCAAGTGGCGATTGACGAGGCCGGACCAGAAACGGCCAGCTGGCAAATGAAGCAACCGGGAGCATGACATGGCTGTAATGGGAAGCATGGGTTCAATGGGCTCCATGGGCTCGATGGGAAGCATGGGCTCGATGGGGTCCATGGGTTCAATGGGATCGATGGGAAGCATGGGATCGATGGGCATGTCCGGGCTCGGCGGCTTTGCAGGCGACACGGCGGTCTTTCCTGCGCTGGTGCAGGGGCTCACGATCAGCATGCAGGCCGTGCTGGACCACCAGCCGACGGATCCCGGCGGGATCACGGCCAGGCACCAGCTCAAAACAGGCGAGAGCGAGAACCTCGGCAACTATGCAGCCTGGGTGCGGGCATCGCTCTACATCACCGAGTTCATGCGCAGCTTCGACTGGCAGCCGCTCGATGGCGACATGTCAAAAGGCATCGTGCTCAGCCATGGAAGGGCTGCGCCGTTGGCCTGCGTCACGCTGGCGCGACCCGACATCGAGGTGTTCAAGGCGCAGCTCAGGTTCCTGCGCAGCTACCGGGACCAGCGCGGCGACCGTGCGGCCGAAATCCTGACGCAGCTTGGCCTGCCAGCTGACTATTATGGTGCCCTGATGGGGCTGACGGCCACACGCCACCGCCACACGCTCGAGCTGATGACGATCACGCAGGTCATTGCCGCGCATGTGACCATGATGGCCAAGCATCACCTTGCCTGTCGCAGGCCAGACAGCCTCGACCCGTCGGTGATGCCGATGATCCCGACGCCGGGGCACAACACCTATCCCAGCGCCCATGCGGCGGAAGCCTTTGCCGTGGCAACCGTGCTGAACGGGGTCGTCGGCTCATCGAAAGGCCGGGCCTATTTCCCAGATCCCAAACGGCTGCAGGAGCTGCTGCTGCGACAGGCGGCGCGCATCGCGGTGAACAGGACAGTGGCCGGGATGCACTTTCCAGTCGACAGCTGGGCCGGCGCGGCCATTGGCGAGGCCGTCGGCCAGATCATCCTGGCCATGTGCGACAAGGGCGGTGCGGTCAGGAGCCGCCGTTACACAGCCAGTGGCGACAGTGATTTCTCGCTTGGCGCCTGGCAGAAGGACGCGGCAACACATGGCCTCGCGTTTGCAGCAAAGGCCGCGGTCCCTGTCGAACCCAGCGCCATTTTCGGCTGGCTCTGGGGCAAGGTGAGCGCCGAGTTCGCGGGCTGACGCAAGGCCTAATGTGGCAGGCAGCAGATGCGGCCCTGGCGCATCTGGCGGAGAAGACCATGGCTGACGATGCGCACAATGAGCTGGCCCAGCTGCTCGGGCCCTATGAGAACTGGGTTCTGGGGCCCGCCGGCAGGCCGCATGCCGGTCTGGACGTCAACACAGCCCAGCCTTTCCAGTTCGCCGGCCTTGCGGAGATCAGGCCGCCGGAAAACGCCGGCCCCGTTGACAGGCAGACTGCAGCGGCCCGCACCAGACCGGCGCCGGGGCAACACGGCGACAAGCCGGAGGGACTGATCTACCCGATGCTCTGGTCCGATGCGCAGATGCGGCCCGGACCATCCGGGGCTCATATCTGGCCCTGCATCCTGACGTTTCCGGCCGATCCGGAACGGGGATCGGCCCTGTCAGCCATCAAGACTTTCCTCGCTCGCTCGCTGGGTGGCCCGATGGTCAATGTCAGGAGCCCCGGAGCCGTGGCGGAATACGGATACCGGCTCCACGTACCGCTGCCGCCCGCCTCGTTCGATGCCGGAGTGGCGCGCAACGGACCGGCCCGCGCCCCTGCGCCGAAGGGCGATGGCGCGCTGCTGGCCAGCCTCGCGACTGGAAAAAAGCAGCCTTCACCCGAAGCAGCAGGGCAAGGCGGGGCGCAGGCAACGGTTGGGAGCTCCCATCCGCTGACGGTCATGGCCGTGATCGATGACGGGCTGCCCTTCGCACACCACAACCTGCGCGACAGGCAGGGCCGGCCACGCATGGAGTTCTGCTGGCTGCAATCCGCCGACATCGCGCCTGACGGCACCGGCACCGTGCTCTTCGGGCGCGAGCTGACGCGGGAACGCATCGAGGCCCTTATCGCGAAGCATGCGCATGACGAGGATGCGCTCTACGTCGAGGCGGGCTCGGTCAGGCCTGGCAGCGCCAGTTTCCAGCCGATGGCGCAGCTCTGGTCGCATGGCGCGCATGTGCTGGACCTGGCCGCCGGGCACGATCACGCCGACGCGCTGGCTGGCCGCGCCGTGGACGCCACAGACGGCCATCTGGACCGTGTCCGGCTGATCGGCGTCGAGCTGCCTGCGCCGCTGGTGATGGACACGGTCGGCTTCGGCAAGGATGCCTTCATCCTCAGCGCCCTGCACTACATCTTCGCGCGCGCCGATGCGGTGGCGCAGATGTACGGGCTGGAACGCAGGCAAGTGCCGCTGGTCATCAATTTCAGCTTCGGTTTCACCGGCGGCCCGCATGATGGCACCGAGCGCCTTGAGGAGGCGATTGCCCATCTCGTCAGGACACGGCAGGAGAGCGGGGCGGAAACCCGGCTGGTCATGCCGGCGGGCAATGATTTTCTGGGCGCGCTGCATGGCGAGCTCACCGCCGGGAGCCTTGACGCGGACAGGCGCGGCGCTGTCCACTGGCGCATCCAGCCCAATGACCGCACGCCGAACTATCTCGAGATGTGGTACCCGCAGGCCCTGTCCGGGCAGAAGCCCGCAATGCCGGTCATCAGGCCGCCCAGCGGCAAGCCGCTCAGGCCGGGCGCGGCGAGAGGCGGGCCCGCGCCGGGCGAGCACTCGCAGACGATCCAGGATCTTGCCCTCGACGGCCGGATCATCGGCCAGGTCAGCATCGATCTGTATCGCGGCCTGCGCTGGCGCGTCATGGTCATTCTGGCGCCGACCGAACCGCGCGAGGCTGATGCTGCCGCCTGCGAGGCCGGACTGTGGCGCATCGATGCAGATGGGCAGTGCCTCGGCGATCCCGCCGCAGGGCATGTCATTTCGTGCCGCATCCAGCGTGACAACGGCACGCAACACCCGGCACAAGGCGGCCGCCAGAGCTGGTTCGACCACCCGGATGACCGGGCATTCGGGGTGGATGGCCGCTTGCTTCAGGATGATGGCGAGGCCGTCTTCGTGCGGCGCTTCGGCAGTCTCAACGGGCTGGCGACGCATGACCAGGTGATCGTGGTCGGCGGCGTTGCGTCGGATACGGGCACGCCTGCATCTTACAGCGCGGCGGGCGCCGGCAATGCCACGCAAGTGACTCGCAGCGCACCTGCGCAAGTGACTTGCAGCGCGCCATCGGATGACTCGGTGTTTGCCGTCGGTCAGCGCGCGGCTGGCACGCGGGCCGCTTCCAGTTCGCGGCTCGTCGGCACGAGTGCCGCCGCCCCGCATGTCGCACGCGGCATCGCACTGGCCTTCCTCGATGCCGGGATCAGCACTGCGCTCGCCGATGGCACCCGGATCAAGGGCTTCGCGGCCCTGCAATCTGCCACCGTGAAAAGGCGCCTCGGCGAGGGTGTCGTCTGCACGTGAAGAGCCGGAAGGGTCTGGCCAGCCACCACCGGCCTGAAGGGCGAAGCGGCGCGGTGCACCTGGCCGATGACGGGGTTGCGCGGCTGCATGTGCGGGCCGTGGCGCGCGCGGCTTGCGCCGGGCAGACGACGCGGCGCAGGCAACCGGCAGCAGCCTGACGGACACATGGCCCGAACACATGGCCTCAGAACCGCTCAGCGCGCCAGATTGGCGACCAGGCGCAGGAGGTGTCTGAGCTGGCCAAGCTCGCGTGCCCCCAGATGCCGCGCGAGATCGGCCTCGATCCCACGCTTGATCCCGGCAGCGACCCGCATGGCGTCATGCCCCAATGCGGACAAGACGACGTGGTTCTTGCGGGCATCGAGCGGATCTGTCTGGCGCAGGATCAGGCCATCGCGCTCCAGGTCACCCAGATGCTGCTGCACGGCCTGCTTCGTCAGTCCCGACAAGGCGACCAGCTTCGTCTGGGAGACGCCATCGGCGCCGATATGCTGGAGGAGACTGCCGCGCGCCTCGGCAAACCAGCCATACCCCGCTTCCACCATGCGGCAGCGGAACTGCGCGTTCCAACTGCGACAGGCGCAGGTGAGGTCCCAGCCGACATGTTCAATGGGAGAGGGGTCTTGTGTCCCGGACATTGCGTGTTCTTGCCTTCACAAGCATTGCGCTTATTCGTCAACCGCCTTGACGAATAAGCGCCTCGGTCATATCGTCAAGTTGCTTGACTGAATTGCGCGCGAATGAACCGGCATGCAAGCGCTTTTCGCGGCAATTCCTGATGATGCAACCCGCCGGGACTTCCGCTGAAATGATCGTTGAATCAACCGAAGGGCAGATGGCGCGGGCGGATCGGGGCACCTTGCGCGCCCGCTATGATGCTGTGGCACGGGGCTGGCAGGAGATGCTTTCGGGTCTTGGCTATCCGCGGGCCTACGCCGCCCTGCTGCGTGCGGATCGGGCAGGGGCGGAAGCGCAGGCGAGCTGGCACGTGCTGGATGCCGGCACCGGGACGGGGGCTCTGGCCGCCGCGTTCATCGCGGCGCATGGGCCGACCGAGGCGCTCGACCTGCTGGATATATCTCCAGCCATGCTCGCCATTGCAGAAGGTCGGCTTGCGGCGGCCGCAGGGCGTGTGACGGTGCTGCAAGGGGCCATCGGACAGGCAGACCTGCCTGCCCGAAGCTATGATGCCGTCCTGTGCGCGCATGCGCTTGAACATCTCGAAGATCCGGCCGCGGGCCTGGCCTGGATGATGCGGCTCCTGCGGCCGGGCGGCAGGCTCATTCTGGCTGTGAGCAAGCCCCATTGGTGCACGGCCCTGATCCGCTGGCGCTGGGGCCATCGCGCCTATGCACCGGCAGACGTCTCCCGCATGCTGGCGCAATGCGGCCTCTCGGACATTCGCGTTGTGCCCTTTCCATCCGGACCGCCGCGGCGCACAAGCTGCGGCTATCTCGCCCGCGCCCCGGATGTGGCAGACAGGCGCGCCCCGACAGATGCGAGGCTCTGATCCCGCTTGCAGAGCCGCCCGCCGCCCCTGAAAGAACGCACCGTGCCAGCCACCCGCGAAACGACCCACCTTCATCTTGACGGGCAAGGCAAAACCTTCGGGGCTTTCATCAGGTCTGGCGGCGCCGGCATCAGCGGCGATGGCATGCACTCATGCCGAGTTTCACAACATGTTCGCGCGCGCGCAACCTGTTCCTCGCCAGCGACCGCCACACCATGACGAGCAGTTTCCGGAGATGTTCTGGCGGACCGTGGGGCGGGCGTCTAGGGGAACGCCCGGGATGGCGACGCCAGAGCCAGCGCCTGCCTGCACAGGAGCCCGCCCGGCCTGGCGAGTTCTTCCAGAATGCTGAAATGGTCGTGATGCGGCAGGGGGGCTTCGACCGTCTCGGGAGCGAGCGGATTGATCCGTGCAGCATGCGCGCGTGACTGGCGCTGCAACTCGGGCAGCTCGCCTGTGCCATAAGCCAGCACCAGTGGCTTTTGCACCGGAGCCAGATGGGCCGGGCTGAGGCGGCGTGCCTCTTCAGCATCGAGACACAACTTGTCATTGATGTAACAATGCCGGATCGGCTCCAGATCGAACACGCCGCTGATCGACAGCCCGGCCGCCACGAACGGATGCGCCAGCGCGAGCGCGGTCAGATGGCCGCCCGCCGACCAGCCAGAGAGCACGCAGGTGCTGGCCCTCTCGCGCGCCGCCAATGCATCGAGCGCGGCCATGATCTCGGCGGCGATCTCGGTCAGGCTGGCATCGGGTGCCAGCGTGTAGCCGATGAGCGCCACATCCATGCCGCCTGCCATCGGCCCTTCCGCCATGCAGCTGAACACCTGCGCGCTGTTGCGCTGCCACCAGCCGCCATGGATGAAGACCAGCAGCGGCGCCTGCGGCACGCCACAGCGGAAGACGTCGATGCGGTTGCGCTCGCGCGGGCCATAAGCGATGTCGAGCTCTTCCGGCATGCGGGCGCGCAGGGCGGTGGAGCGCTTCGCCCAGTCTGCCAGCCGGTCCGCGCTGTCAGCGACGGCGGCCATGTTGTTATAGGCCACATCGAGCGCGCTGCGGGTGAAACCTTCCCAAACCAGATGCGCGGCACTGCCCATCTCAGACCTGGCTGCCTGTGCCGCGATACCAGTCGGCAATGGCGTCGCCTTGCATGAAGACCAGCCCGTCGCGGGCGAGCAGCTGATCGAGCAGCCGCTCCAGCATGTCGATGCGGTGCGGCACACCGGTGATGTAGGGATGGATGGCAAAGCTCATCACCTTGGCGCCACCGAGCGGGCCGGGCATCGCCGCCTCGCGCAGCAGCCGGTCGGCGGTGGCGAGCGTGCGGGCCTCGAACTCGGATGCGTTGTGGTGCTGGATCATCTGCACAGGGATATCGTTCAGCTCGACGGAATAGGGCATGGTGAGCACCTCGCCATGGCTTGTCTTCAGGCGCGCGGGCAGATCATCCACCACCCAGTCGGCGATCCAGCGGATGCCGGCAGCAGCGAGATGATCCGGCGTGTCCAGTGTCTCGGTCAATCCCGGACCAAGCCAGCCGCCGCAGGGCTTGCCGGTGATGGCCTGGATCGCGTGGATTGTGGCTGCGATCATGGCGGGCTGATCCTCGACCCGGTGCACCGGCACCTGCACGAAGCCATGGCCCATGAACTCCCAGCCTGCGGCATGCGCAGCATTGGCCAGTCGCGGATAGGCCTCGCAGACGGAGCCGTTGATCGACAGCGTGGGCCTGATGCCCCGGCGCCCGAAAGCCTCGAGAATGCGCCAGAAGCCGACGCGCATGCCGTATTCATGCCAGGCCCAGTTGGGCAGATCGGGCTGCAGGGCAGCACCCGTGGGCGCGGTCAGCACCTGACGCGGCATCGGGTTGTCGATCAGCCAATGCTCGACATTGACCACCGGCCACAGCGCGACAAGGCTGTTGCCCGGCAGGGCAAGGCGTGGACGGTCAATGCTGGCGGTATAGACGAGGCGCTGCTCGGGGCGCATCAGGCGGCCTTCTTCGCGTGGTGGCTGTGCAGCCGGGCCGACATGGCGCGGCGGATGTCGTTGAACTCGGGCGAGGCAATGTCGCGCGGGCGGCTCAGCAGCATCGGGTTGTCGCTCTCGATGCGGCCGGGGCCCGGCGTCATCACCACCACGCGATCGGCCAGGAAGATGGCCTCTTCGATGGCGTGGGTGACGAACACCACGGTGAGCTTGGTGCGCGCCCAGATTTCCAGCAGCTCTTCCTGCAGGCGCTCGCGCGTCATCGCATCGAGCGCGCCGAAAGGCTCGTCCATCAGCACGATCTCGGCTTCATTTGCCAGCACGCGGGCAATGGCGACGCGCTGGCGCATGCCCCCGGAAAGCTGGTGCGGATAGGCATCGGCAAAACGGCCCAGCCCCACCATCTCGACAAAATGCTCGACCGTCTGGCGCGCCCGGGCCTTTGGCACACCGCGCGAGGTTGGCCCGAAGGCGATGTTGTCGCGCACCGAGAGCCAGGGAAACAGCGCATAATCCTGAAACACCATGCCGCGCTGCGGCTCCGGCTCGGTGATCGGCTTGCCCCACATCAGCGCCTCGCCGGAGGTCGGCTTCTCGAAGCCCGCGATGATGCGCAGAAGCGTGGACTTGCCACAGCCCGACGCGCCGATCAGCGTGACGAATTCGCCCTGCCGGATGCTGAGATTGGCGTCCTTCAGCGCATCGATGCTCTGGCCCTGGAGCTGGAAGCTTTTGCTGACATTCCGGATCTCGATGATGGGCAGGGTCGGTTCAGCCATGATGGTTCGGGCTCCAGCGCAGAAGGCGGTTGCTGATGGCGACCACGATGCGGTCGGAGATGAAACCGGCAATGCCGATGATGATCATGCCGCAAATGACCAGCTCCGTGCGCGACAGCGTGCGCCCGTCCATGATGACGGCACCAAGGCCCTGGGGAACGCCGGTCATCTCGCCCACCACGATGACGAACCAGGCAAGTCCAAGCCCCAGCCTCAGGCCGGTGAAGATGGATGGCAATGCAGCCGGCAGGACCACGCGGAAGAACTGCGCATTGCCCTTGCAGCCGAGCATTGAGGCCGCCTCGAACAGCTTCGGGTCGACGTTCTTCACGCCGAAGATCGTGTTGAGCAGGATCGGGAAAAACGCCCCGAGAAAGACCAGAGCAAAGGCCGAGCGCGCGCCAAGCCCGAACAGGATCATCGACAGCGGCAGCCATGCGGTGACCGGGATCGGCCGCATCAGCTGGAAGAATGGGTCCAGCGTCAGCCGTGCCAGCGGGATGCGCCCGATCAGCAGGCCAAGCGGCAAGGCCGCCAGCATGGCAAGGCCGAAGCCGCCATAGACCCGGCTCATCGAAGCCAGCAGGTGGATGTGCATCGTGGCCGAGAAGGCATCGTTGTAGAT
>JANMMX010000081.1:0-1510 GCA_031373605.1 Allobosea sp.
ACCGTGCCGCCAGCAGCCGAAATCATGCCGAGCAGCGCATTGACACCGACCGTCTCGCCTTCCTTGGCGACGATCTCGCCCAGCACGCCAGAGGATGGCGCGTTGACCTCAAGCGTTACCTTGTCAGTTTCGAGTTCCACCAGCGGCTCGTCGGCCTTCACGGCCTCGCCCGGCTTCTTGAACCATTTGCCGATGGTGGCTTCGGAGACGGATTCACCAAGGGTCGGAACGCGGATTTCGGTCGCCATGTCAGGCCTCTTTTCAGTCAGGTTCAGCGATAACGCCCAGAAGGGCCGAATGTCTCAATTGCAACGACGTGCGTCGGGAAAAGTTGCGTCAGGCAGCGTAGGCTTCATCCATGAAGGCTTTCAGCTGCGCCAGATGGCGCGACATCAGGCCAGTCGCCGTGGCGGCAGAAGCAGGTCGGCCAACATAGCGCGGGCGCTTCACCTTGGAACCGGCATGGCCGAGCACCCATTCCAGATAGGGCTCGACAAAGGTCCATGAGCCCATGTTCTTCGGCTCTTCCTGGCACCAGACCACATCCGCCCCCTTGAAGCGTGAAAGCTCCTGCGCCAGCGACTTCAGCGGGAAAGGATAAAGCTGCTCGACGCGCAGCAGGTAGACATCATCCACCCCGCGCTTCTCGCGCTCCTCCAGCAGGTCGAAATAGACCTTGCCGGAGCACAGCACGACGCGGCGGATCTTGGCATCCTTGACCAGCTTCACCCCGGCACGACCACTCTCGGCGTCATCGCGCAGCACGCGGTGGAAGAACGAGCCTTCGGCAATGTCGGCAAGATCGGAGACACAGCGCTTGTGCCGCAGCAGCGACTTCGGCGTCATGATGATCAGCGGCTTGCGGAAATCGCGCTTCAGCTGGCGGCGCAGGATGTGGAAATAGCTTGCCGGTGTCGAGCAATTCGCCACCTGCATGTTGTCTTCCGCGCACATCTGCAGGAAGCGCTCGAGACGGGCCGAGGAATGCTCCGGCCCCTGCCCCTCATAGCCATGCGGCAACAGGCAGACGAGACCTGACATGCGCAGCCACTTGCGTTCGCCTGATGAGATGAACTGGTCAAACAGCACCTGCGCGCCATTGGCGAAATCGCCGAACTGCGCTTCCCAGCATGTCAGTGCATTGGGTTCCGACAGCGAGTATCCGTATTCGAAGCCCAGCACCGCCTCTTCCGAAAGCATCGAGTTGATGACCTCATAGCGCGACTGGCCCTCGCGTATATGGTTCAGCGAGGTGTGGCGGCCTTCGGTCTCCTGGTCGATCAGCACCGAGTGGCGTGACGAGAAAGTGCCGCGCTCGCAATCCTGACCCGACAGGCGCACCGGGTGGCCATCCAGCAGCAACGAGCCGAAGGCCAGCGATTCAGCTGTCGCCCAGTCAATGCCGGAGCCAGCCTCGACGGCCTTCTTGCGGTTTTCCAGAAAGCGCTGGATCGTCCTGTGGACGTTGAAGCCAGCCGGCACGCTGGTGATCTTGTCGGTGATGAGCTTC
>JANMMX010000126.1:0-10756 GCA_031373605.1 Allobosea sp.
AGAAAGCGGCCCGGCACGAGCTGGTCGCCCTGCTTGTCGAGCCGAACGAGCATCGGCATGTCGGTGTATTGGCGGATGTAGTCGCGGAAATACGGGACCTGCCGGTCGATGTGATATTCTTTGAGGATCACATGACCCATCGCCATCGCGAGTGCTGAATCCGTGCCCTGCTTCACTGAAAGCCAGATGTCGCCGAACTTCGCGGCCTCTGAATAGTCCGGACAGATCACGGCAGATTTGGCCCCGCGATAGCGCGCCTCGGTATAGAAATGGGCATCCGGCGTGCGTGTCTGGGGCACGTTCGACCCCCAGAGGATCAGGAAGCCGGCATTGTACCAGTCGGCGGATTCCGGCACGTCTGTCTGCTCGCCCCAGGTCTGCGGCGAGGCGGGCGGCAGGTCGCAATACCAGTCGTAGAACGACATGCAGACACCGCCGAGCAGTGAAAGATAGCGCGATCCGGCGGCATAGCTGACCATCGACATGGCCGGGATTGGCGAGAAGCCGAAGATGCGGTCAGGACCATGCGTCTTGGTGGTGTAGGCGTTGGCCGAGGCGATGATCTCGGTCACCTCGTCCCATTTGGCGCGCACAAAACCGCCATGGCCACGGACCTTGATGTAGTCGTCGCGCTTCGCCGGATTTTCGACGATGGATTTCCACGCGGCAACCGGTGTCAACGTCTTCCTGGCTTCGCGCCACTGTTTCAGCAGCCGCGAGCGGATCAGCGGGTATTTCACCCGGTTGCCGGAATAAAGATACCAGCTGTAGGAAGCCCCGCGCGAGCAGCCGCGCGGCTCATGATTTGGCAGATCAGGCCGTGTGCGCGGATAGTCGGTCTGCTGGGTTTCCCAAGTGACGATGCCACCCTTGACGTAGATTTTCCACGAGCAGGAGCCGGTGCAATTGGCCCCGTGCGTGGAGCGCACGATCTTGTCGTGCTGCCAGCGCTTGCGGTAGCCATCTTCCCAGCGCCGGTCCTCGGACGTGGTGATGCCGTGGCCGTTGGAGAAGGGCTCGGAGACCTTGTTGAAGAAGGTCAGGCGGTCGAGAAAATGGCTCATCGTGTGTGCCTCTGGTTCTGGTCAAAAATCACTGGGCAGGGCGAAGGGTAGAGGTCGGAGCAGCCTTGCCGCGCTCGATGTCGTGCAGCAGGCCGCCAGAGCGGGTGTAGAACCACCAGGTCACGCCGAGGCAGACCACGTAGAAGCCAAGGAAGGCATAGAGCGCGGCTTCAGCCCCGCCAGTGGCCGCGATCGACGTGCCGAAGCTCTTGGGGATGAAAAAGGCGCCATAGGCCGCAACCGCCGAGGTGAAGCCGATGATGGCGGCACTTTCCTTGTCGGATTGCTTGACCAGATCCTGTCCCTTCAGGCCGGGCTCCAGCCGTGCGACTTCTTTCCGCATGATTGCGGGGATCATCTGGAAGGTGGAGGCGTTGCCGATACCCGTCATGGCGAACAGGAACAGGAAGCTGGCGAAGAACACGGGGAAGGATGATGGATTGCCCTTCATGCTGATGGCGTAGAGCACGCCGATCACGCCCAGGCTCATGGCGATGAAGGCCCAGAAGGTGATCCGTCCGCCGCCGATCTTGTCACATGGCTTGCCGGCAGCGACGCGGGCGAGCGCGCCAACCAGCGGTCCCAGGAAGGCATATTGCAGTGCATTCACCTCCGGATAGAGGATCTTGGACAACAGCGGGAACGCCGCCGAGAAGCCGATGAACGAGCCGAACGTGCCGGTGTAGAGCCAGCACATGATCCAGTTGTGCCTGCGCCGGAAAATGACGGCCTGATCTGCAAAACTCGATTTCATGGTCGCGATGTCGTTCATGCCGAACCACGCCGCAAAGGCCGAGGCGATGATGAAGGGCACGAAGACAAAGCCGGCGTTCTGCAGCCACAGCGTCGAGGTGACCTTGCCGACTGTCGCCGTCTGAGGATCGCCGCCGAGTGAACCGAAGACGCCAGCCGTGATGATGACCGGCACCACGAACTGCACGACGCTGACGCCAAGGTTGCCCATGCCGGCATTGATGGCCAGCGCGTTGCCCTTCTCCGCCTTCGGAAAGAAGAACGAGATGTTGGCCATCGACGAGGCGAAGTTGCCCCCGCCAAAGCCGCAGAGCAGCGCCAGGCCAAGGAAGATCCAGTAAGGCGTGGCCGGGTTTTGCACCGCAAAACCCATGCCGAGCGCCGGGATCAGCAGAGACCAGGTGGCCAGTGCGGTCCAGAGCCTGCCGCCGAACATGGCGGGCATGAAGCTGTAGAAGATGCGCAACGTGGCGCCAGACAGTCCCGGCAACGAAGCGAGCCAGAACAGTTGCTCGTTGCTGAAAGCGAAGCCCACGGATGGCAGCTTGGCCACGACGACCGACCAGACCATCCAGACGGCAAAGGACAACAGCAGGCAAGGCACTGAAATCCAGAGATTGCGGCGCGCGATGGCGCGGCCACCGCCATCCCAGAACGTCTTGTCCTCGGGCCGCCAGTCGGCAATCGCGCCTTTGGCCGCCAGCGCACCTTCCTGAGCAGTGCCGTGGATGGGCTGCATTTCGGGAAGTTCGGGCAGGGTCTGGATGGAAACACCAGCCCTCGCCGCGTTCTTTTCCATGTTGAGGATGGTGAAGTGCATCCAGAGCGTGGCTATGGCGACAATCAGGAACAGCAGCCAGAAGCAGCTCTGCCAGACACCTGTCAGATCGTTCAACATGCCGAAGGCGATGGGCAGGATGAAGCCACCAAGCCCGCCGACGAGACCGACAACGCCGCCGACTGCGCCGACCCGGCCCGGATAATAGACCGGGATGTGCTTGAACACGGCGGCCTTGCCGAGGCTCATGAAGAAGCCAAGCACGAAGGCCACCACGATGAAGCCGGGCAGGCTCATGCGGGTGGTGAACTCGACCGGCCCGCGGATGCCCTGGATGACATAGGAGGTCGGCGGATAGGACAGGATGAAAGTGCAGATCACCGAGACGCCGAACGTCCAGTACATGATGGTGCGTGCGCCATACTTGTCGGACAGGTGCCCGCCATAGGCGCGGAAGATCGAGGCGGGGATCGAATAGGCCGCGCCGATCATGCCAGCTGTCGCGATGTCGAGATTGTAGACGCCCATCAGGTAGCGCGGCAGCCAGAGCGCCAGCGCCACGAAGGCTCCGAAAACGAAGAAGTAGTAGAGTGAGAACCGCCAGACCTGAATGTTCCGGAGCGGTTCCATCATCGCCGACAGCGGCTCAGGCTTCTGGCCCGTGGCGCGCCGCTTCGCGAGATCAGGATCGTCCTTGGTCATGAGGAAGAAGATGACCGCAGTGGCGGCCAGCACCGCAGCCCAGACCAGCGCCACCGTTTTCCAGCCATAGGCCACCATGATGACGGGCGCCGCAAACTTGGTGACAGCCGCGCCGACATTGCCGGCACCAAAGATGCCGAGCGCCGTGCCCTGCTTCTCTTTCGGGAACCACTTCGAGACGTAAGCCACGCCAACCGAAAATGAGCCGCCTGCGATGCCGACACCAAGCGCTGCGATCAGGAAGGTCATGTAATCATAGGCATAGGTCAGCAGGAAGGTCATGACCGCTGCCGACAGCATGGTGAAGGTGTAGACCACACGCCCGCCATACTGGTCTGCCCAGATGCCGAGGATCAGCCGGATGAGGGAGCCCGTCAGGATGGGTGTGCCGACGAGAAGCCCGAACTGGGTATCGCTGAGGCCCAGATCCTTCTTGATCTGGATGCCGATGATCGCGAAAATCGTCCAGACGGCGAAACAGATCGTGAAGGCGAATGTCGAGAGCCAGAGGGCGCGCCCCTGGTCAGCCTTGTCAACGCCGCTGTCGGCTGATGATCCTGTCGCGATTGCCATGCCGGCCCCCCGTGGTTTCCGGCGACACTTCGTCCGGATGGGGCAACACTGGTCCGGGGAATCCGACCTTGACCTGATCTAGATCAAGGACTCGGGACCATCGAAACGTTTCAAGCAGAAGCGGAACAAAGATCATTGATCGACGAAATCAATGTCAGGTCAGTTGCCCCATCATCCAACTTTCGACGTGACTAATATCAAGGAAGCACTTGCCGTGAGCACCTAGTCATTGACGCAGGGAGGCCCACATGCGCGCCGAAGACCTCGAGGACATGAAGCGCCTGCCGCTGTTCAACGGCGTCAATCCGGCACTGGTTGAAGGCATGCTGAAATGCGCCTACCTCCAGCGCTTTCCTGCGCATGTGGAATTGGCGCGCGAAGGCGAACCCGCTGACTTCCTGCACGTCATTGTCGATGGCAATGTCGAGGTGTATTCGGCCTATCGTGATCGGGAGACCACGGTCGCGGTCCTTGGCCCTGGCAGCAGCTTTATCGTTGCTGCGGTCATTCTTGATCGCCAATACCTCAAATCCGCACGCGCCCTGACGCCTGCCAGGGTGCTGCTGATCCCGGCTGAAGCCGTTCGAGGCGCCTTTGCGACTGATGCGCCATTCGCACGCTCTATCGCGCTCGAACTGGCAACGGCCTATCGCGGCGTGGTCAAGGAACTCAAGAACCAGAAGCTGAGATCGAGTCTCGAACGCCTTACAAACTGGATCCTCGTCCAGGACGCTGCAACGGGGAATACCGGGCAGATCGAGTTGCCGTTCGACAAAAAGGTGCTGGCGTCACGCCTTGGCATGGTGCCTGAAGTGCTGTCGCGCTCGTTTGCCGCACTTCAGCCCTATGGGATTCTGGTTTGCGGCGCTTCGGTGAAGATTGGAGCACGCGATGCACTCGTCCGGCTTGCGCATCCAACCGCGACCATCGATGATCCATTGACATAGCTTGGCTTGCGACGTGACTGGACGGGTTCGGTGCTGACGACTGATGACTGGGATGCGATCAAGAAATGTGCCCTCTTCAAGGCCATGGACCCCGCTGACTTCGGCGACCTGATCGATGCGGGCTCGGTGGTGAAGCTGTCGCGCAACCAGCAGTTATTCGCACATGGAGATCCGGCCAGGGCGCTCTTTCTCATCGTCAGCGGGCAGGTCAAGCTGACCCGCCTTGCTGCTGATGGCAGCGAGGCCGTTGTCCATGTCTTCGGAGCTGGCGAGACCTTTGCCGAAGCCGCGATGTTCATGGGCGGTCGTTATCCGGTCGCTGCGACGGCCATCATGGACACCCGCTTGATCGCGATATCGAACGGACGGCTGCGAGCGCAGGTGCTGGTCAAGCCGGAAATTGCGTTCGCCATGCTCGCCTCGATGGCGCAACACCTGAAGGCGCTGGTCGCGCAGATCGAGCAGATGAAGCTCATGACGACCAAGCAACGCGTCGCCCGTTTTTTGCTGGATCACGCCGGGAAGACCGACGGTGCGGCGAACTTCACCCTGCCACATGACAAGGCGCTGATTGCCAACCGCCTTGGCATGCAACCAGAGACCTTCTCGCGCGCCCTTGCCCAGCTCACGAGCCATGGCATTGTCGTGGCCGGTGCCGAAGTCAGCATTGAGGATGTAGGACGCCTGACCCGGGTTCTGTCCTTCGAGTAGCATGAAAGACGGAGCTCTGAAGAGCCTGCCATCGGGCTTTGGTGGCGGCAGGGCTTCAATATTCAGGACGAGAGCCGCCCGGCAACTGACGCTGATTGTCGATGGCAGCCCAATGCAGACGGCGCGGCTGAGCCTGGTCAACTGCAGCAACAGGCACTCGATGCATTGGGGCGCCCCCGTTCGTGGTCAACATCATCGGCTGGGGCGGCTGGAATCCAGTGGTTTCGAAACAGCGCGGATGCCGTTCTCCTGAAAAGCCTTGTGCACGGCCGCCAGCACCTTGCGCCGGATCAGGAACTGGCGGCCGGCCTTGGCCTTGAATTTGCCCCTGACAACCAAGGTGCCATCTTCCAGCTCCGCAATGCCCTGGCTCTTGAACGGCTCGATCAGATCGGGTGCGAGTTCGGGATCGGCGGCCAACTCCTGTCCTAGCTTCTTGAACAGTTTGCGGACGGCCTCGACATCCGTCTCGAGTGCCACACGGAAAAGCAGCTTCTCGACCACCCAATCACGGCTGAAGTTCTGGATCTTGCCGATCGAGCCATACGGAATCGTCGCGAGCGCTCCGCGCTGATGACGCAGCGACACCGAGCGGATCGAAATCTTCTCGACCACGCCCTTCGCCCCCGATGTCTCGATGAACTCGCCGTGGCGGAACGCATCGTCGACAAGGAAGAAGATGCCCGAGACCACATCCTTGACGAGCGCCTGAGAGCCAAACCCGATGGCGATGCCAAACACGCTCAGGCCCGTCACGATCGGCCAGACGTTGATGCCGAGCATGATCAGGGCTGACAAGACCGCGAGTGCCGCGACAGTCCAGCGGCCAATGCCCGCCAGCAGCGGGGCCAGCGTCTGGAAGCGCGTCAACGGCACATGCGTTTCCTCGTCGGCCAGCGCATCCTGATCGTGGTGCAAGGCCCGCGCGGAGGCTGCGGTGATCAGGTTCCAGACATAGGTTGCAACGAGACCAAGAATGGCGAGTGTGGTTGCGAGCGAGGCATAGTGCTGGACACCGCCGCTGCGCGCCAAGATCAGCGGCCCGAACCAGAGCACCAGAAGCAGGCTGCCAATGATGGCCAGCAATGCGGGGCGCACTGTCATCCGCAAGGCGACGCGAGCAAGCGCAAGGTTTTCATGCAAGCGGCTTTCTGCCGTCCAGGCGCCGAGCAAACGGTCAAGCAGCGGGACGATGATGACGAAAGCCAGCGTCGTGACCACAGCCAGTCCCGGCAATGGTGTTTCCAGAGTTTGTGCGAGCTGGGCTGCGATGAAGGTCAAACCGACGACCAACATCAGGATGGCCGGCCAATGCCGGGCGATCCAGGCCCGCCGTCTGCTGCGCGGCTTTGGTCCAGCCACAAGCGCCGCGATGGCTAGACGGTTGAAAAAAGCCATGGCCATCAAAGCCAGCGTGACCGGACCCGCAACGCCGAACGTCACGATTACGTCACGCAGACCCGCATCTGCGCCCCATGCGCGTAAGATGGGCAACACCGCGCCACCAAGCATGGCGTATCCGATGATCAGGTTGAGGTGCAGCACGAAACGCCGCGCCCTGTGGCTCGGCCGATCAGGCCGGTGCGGGCTCAACGCCCGGATCAGCAGCCTCTGGCCAGACAACATGAACGCAGCCAGCGCGGTCGCGACTGCAATGATGCCGAGACTTGCCCGGAATGGCGATGGTCCCGACGCCAGCAAACGTGCGAGCACGAGGCCGCCGATGACACTTCCGGCGAGCGCAAGGACAAGACCATTTGCCCTCATCAGCAGGCTTGCCGACCGCGCGCCCCGCGTGATGACGGCATTCAGGCAAAGAAACAGGGCAACGGTCACGCCTGCAACCAGCGCGCATATGGCGAAGAACCAGCCCAATCCCGTTGATGCGGTGATTGTCGCCAGCGTCTGCTCAATTCCGGTCCAGGTGGTCTCGATGTTGTCGATGCGGCGCGTCAGGCCACTTCCGATGCGCTCGAGCACAGCTTCGAGCTTGTGGAACGTCGAGCTGAATACATCTTCATCGGCCTGCCCGGACATGCATGCGCTCCCCAGCGTAATTTCTTGATTGTGCCATTTCCGACAGGATTGGCCAAAAGTACAGAGTAGGAGTCATGATGATCGCTTGGATAGCCCTGCGCCCGAGAAGCTGCCGCTTCGCCTTGCCAATATGCTCCAGGCTCCGGCCCCGCAGGTGCCGAGCTGGAGGTGCGTTTTCGCACAAAAACGCTGGTCTGCTGTTGCGGGCCCGCCAACAGCCGAAGCTTGGCTTCCGGCCTTAAAGTCTAGCCAAACACCAGCCCGCCATCGACGATGAGGTTCTGGCCTGTGACAGCCCGCGACCAGGGTGAGGCGAAGAAGAGCACGGCGTCAGCCATCTGCGCCGGTGTTGTCACCTGCCCCAATGGGGTCTGCGATGCCACGATGTCGAAAACGGCTTCCGGCGTCGCTGAGCTGGCGTCAGTGGTGCGCAGCAACCCGCCGGAGACCATGTTGACCGTGACGCCGGAGGGCCCGAGCTCCTTGGCTGCAGTGCGGGTGAAGGCGAGCAACGCGCCCTTGGCCGCAGTATAGTCATGGTAGGGCACCACCGGGTTTTGCACGAGATTGGTGCCGATGGTGATGATCCGGCCGAAGCCCTGCGCGGCAAAGCCCGGTTGCAGTGCCTGCACAAGGTTCAGCGCCCCGCCAACTGCCGTTTGCATCTGGTTCAGAACGTCATGCCATTGCAGGCGATCCAGATGAGCGCGCGCATCGCCATCAAACGAGAAATCAGCCAGCGCGTTGTGGACCACCACATCAGGTGCACCGAAGGACTGCGTGATCTTACCAACCATGGCCCCAACCTGTGCGACGTCTGTCACATCCGCCTGGAACGCGGCGGCGCGAGGGCCCAGTTCCAGCGCGAGACGCTCCGCTGCAGCTTCGCTCTTGCGATAGTTGATCGCCACGTGCGCACCCTCGCGCGCAAATGCCCTTGCGATGGCGGCGCCAAGGCCGCGTCCGGCCCCTGTCACCAGAACGGTCTGCTCGTTGATGGGCTTTGTCATGAGGTCGGGTCCTTCTGTGCGGGTGTGAACTGCGCCATGGCGTGGAAATGGTGGATCGGCCCGTGGCCTCCGCCGACGTGCAAGGCATTGGCAGCCGCAATTGCGGCGGCGACATAGGCTTTCGCACGCCGCGCAGCTTCCAGAACTGGGCGACCGTGGCCAAGCTCCGTCGCCAGCGCGGAAGACAATGAGCAGCCAGTGCCGTGGGTGTTGCGCGTCACGGTTCGAGGACCTTCGATCAGTTCGAACCGGTCATCCCATGCCAGCAGATCGGGGCTGTCCGGGCTCGCCAGATGTCCGCCCTTGAGCAGCACGGCACGCGGGCCCAGCGCCAGCAGCGCGCGCGCCTGCGACCGCATGGCCGCGACATCTGCTGCCTCGCCCACGCCCAGCAGATCAGCTGCCTCCGGCAGGTTTGGTGTGATGACGCTGGCGAGCGGCAAAAGCGTGTGCAGGGCAGACACTGCATCCTGCGCCAGCAGCCTGTCGCCACCCTTTGCGACCATCACCGGATCGAGCACGATCGGAACGTCAAGTCCGCGCAGGCTTTCTGCCACCGCCTCGATGATGCCGACCGTGCCAAGCATCCCGATCTTGATGGCATCGATGCGGATATCGGCGCGGATCATGGCAATCTGCGTCTTGATCATCTCAGGAGGAACCAGTTCCACCGCGCTGACGCCACGCGTGTTTTGCGCCGTCAATGCCGTGATGACCGCCATGGCGTAGCCGCCATTGGCCGAAATGGCCTTGATATCGGCCTGGATGCCGGCCCCGCCAGATGGGTCCGAGCCAGCAATGCTGAGAATGTTCGGGATCATGCCTGCCACCGGTTCTGGTGCAGCGGTTGCACGTCCTTGCCTGCATCATGCGCAGGAGTCGCGGCGGCAACCGCTGCCACGTGCGGATGGCCAGCACCGCATATCCAAGGTCGATCTTCGGCAATCACGTCCACGGTTGGCCTCCCTTTTTCAAGCAAGGAGGCTGAAAACGTCGCTGGCGAACACAGGGTTCATGCCAAAACCGTTTTACAGACTTCCTACGCCAGCATGACCTGGTTCAGGTTCAAAGGGTGCTTCTCAGCCCGACGATGTCGGGCGCCCCTGTCTGGCTTCAAGAGGCACATCAGAGTGGGAGGGTGTCAAGTGCCAGCTGTTCCCATTTCGCAAAGCACAGCCGCTGCGAAGGAAGAGCGCATGTGCTGGCGTTGTCAGGCGCCTGGATGCGCGAAGGCCAGTGCGCGTGGCGCTGCGTCGTGATTTTGGGCAAGACCTGATCGTTTCGGGCGCGCGGGTGATGGTTCCAGCCCGGACCTCAAACCAGCTCGACACTCACCACGCCTGGCACCGTGCGCAAGGCTGCAGCTGACTGGGGGGTCACTGCGTAGCGACCGGGCAGCTCGATCTCGACCTCGCGCGCGCCCTCTTCCAGAATCATGACGACCGAGACCCGGCCCTCCCCCTTGTCGCGGAAGCGCTCGGAAAGGTGGGCCAGCGCGCTGTCATCCCGCAGAAAGACATTGAGGTTGTGCTTCTGCTTGGCGGCGAGTTCATCGAGCATCTCGACATCCTCGATGCGCGGCTTGACCTCATCGCCATCAAGCGAGGCACTCAGGCGCAGCACCAGCGCGTTGCCCGGTTCCAGCATGTCGCGGAAGCGCTGCAGCCCTTCGGCAAAAAGGATGGCCTCGAAATGACCGCTCTGGTCCGAGAGCTGGACGATGCCCATCTTGTTGCCAGTCCGGGTGCGGCGCTCCTGCCGGTCGATGACCGAGGCGGCGACGCGCGCCATCGAGACACCATTGCTGCGCACCGTGCGGGCAAACTCGTCAAATCGCTGCACGCGCATGCGCTTCAGCGCAACCTCGTAGCCGTCAAGCGGATGACCGGAGAGGAAGAAGCCGACAGCATCATGCTCCTTCTGCAGCTTCAGGCTGGCTGGCCAGGCGTCCGCCTTTGGCAAGGGCAGCGCTTCGGAGGCACCGCCGCCAAAGAGCTCTGACTGACCGCCCTCAAGCGCCTCGCGCGTGCGGTTGCTGAGCGCCAGCATACCATCGACAGCGGCTGTGGCACGGGCGCGGTCCGGAGCCAGCTCGTCCAGTGCGCCGGCTGAAATCAGCGCCTCGATGGTGCGGCGATTGACCTGCCGGGAATCGATGCGGCGGGCAAAATCGGCCAGGTC
>JANMMX010000157.1:0-2043 GCA_031373605.1 Allobosea sp.
CCGCACCGTAAATCCGGAGCATGCGCGCCGTTCAGGCCTTGCCGGTCAACCGTTCAAGCACAAGCGCCCGCCCCATCATCGGCAGAATGGCAGCCAGTTCAGGCCCGTGCTCAAGCCCCGTCAGCGCCTGCCGAAGCGGCATGAACAGGGCGCGCCCCTTGGCCCCCGTTGCGGCCTTGACCGCATCCGTCCAGTCTTTCCATGTCGTCAGTGACCATGGCTCGGCAGGCAGGAGCTCGGTTGCCGTCGTGATGAAGGCCGCATCGGCGATGATGGGCTGAATGTCGCCCTGAACCACGTTCCACCAAAGCTTGGCTTCCGACATCTTCGCCAGATTGCCGCGCACAGCCAGCCAGAATGGCTCGCCACCGCCAATTCCAAGCGCAACCAAACGGGGGGAGGCCTCGGCATAAGCCATATGATGCAGCGTGCGGGCGCTCAGGCTTTCGAGCTCATGCTCATCAAACTTGGCCGGTGCCCGCGAGATGTGGGACAGATCGACCAGCGCCGCGAGTTCCGCCAGCGAGGCCACTGGCCGCACGGCTTCCGCTGTGCCGACCAGAACGGCAAGGGCTGCGACAGCCAGCGGCTCGACCTCGGCTTCGTGCAGCCCTTTCAGCGAAAGGTGGCCAAGGCGCTTCGAGAGCCCCTCGCCGCTTGCCGTCGTCAGCAGGTTGTGGTGGCCAAACTGCGCAGGGATTGCTCCGAGCGCCTTGACGATCTGGATCTGCACCGCCGTGTTGGTGACATGGTCCTCACCACGAATGACGTGGGTGATGCCCATGGCGATGTCGTCCACCACCGAGGGCAAGGTGTAGAGCCAGGTGCCATCACCGCGCTGGAGCACGGGGTCCGACAGCGAGGCGCAATCGACATGTGCCGGGCCGCGCACAAGGTCATCCCAGTTGACCGTTTCCGCATCGAGCCGGAAGCGCCAATGCGGCGTGTTGCCTTCCGCTTCCAGTGCGGCACGCTCGGCATCCGTCAGTTTCAGCGCGGAACGATCATACACCGGCGGCAGGCCGCGCGCGAGCTGGCGCTTGCGCTTGCGGTCCAGTTCATCGGCGCTTTCATAGCAGGGATAAAGCCGCCCCTGTGCCTTGAGGGTCTCGGCGGCAGCGGCATAAAGCGCAAACCTGTCAGACTGGCGCACGGTTTCATGCGGCACAATGCCCAGCCAGGCCAGATCGGTGACGATGGCGTCGGCATACTCTGGCTTCGAGCGCGCCTCGTCCGTATCATCGAAACGCAGGACAAAGCGGCCGCCAGCACGCGTCGCATAAAGCCAGTTCAGCAAGGCCGTGCGGGCATTGCCGATGTGGATATAGCCGGTGGGCGACGGCGCGAAGCGGACAACCGGGGTGCTCATGACGCGCTTATGGCGGAGGGGGGTGTTCGGGGCAAGTGTGGAGTGCGATTGTCAGAAAAGCTCAAATCGGTGATAGCGGAGTCAGCGATAGGGATGCGCGGATTTGTCAAAGCGGCGCGACGAAAAAACCAAGCTTCTGGCAACTTTGCTGAACACCTGTGCCGGGACATCCATCGGCGTCGGCGTCGTGGCACCTACAGTGGCCGTGCTGTTGAACCTGGCTGATGCTGCAACAAGGGTCCCCGTCTGGGCACTCGCACTCAATGTCCTGTTTTGGATTTCAAGTGCTATTGTGCTACATACTATTGCTCGTAAGGTTCTGGATGGATTGTCCGAATGACCAAGGAAATGTGGTTCGCATTTGTTGGCATGCCCTGCCTCACGATGGCATTGGGCTATGTTGCACTGAAACTGCATCAACGCTGGATTGCGCGCGAGCTTGAGCGTGAGCGGCAGACCCGTTCTTAGAAATCAATCGCCTCACTGCCCGCCTTGCCGATGCCCTTGACCAGCGTCAGGTCCGGCTCATGCGCCGCTTCGCCTGAATCGCGGAAGCGGTTGACGATCGGGTAGCGGCGGTCACGACCGAAATTCTTGTGCGTCACCTTCACGCCCGGTGCGGCCTGACGGCGCTTGTATTCAGCCAGATAGAGCAGCCGCTCCACCTTGCGCAC
>JANMMX010000171.1:0-8185 GCA_031373605.1 Allobosea sp.
GGCGACCACGCTGAGCACGGCCAGCCCGATCAGGAGGTTGCCATAGCGCGCCCAGAAGGCCGACAGCTTGTCGCGCCGGACATCCTCATCAACTTCACGAAAAATATCGACCATGGTGTCCCGGTTCCGGCGCGGGGCTTGCGGCCCACTCATTGCAGCGCCAGCGGTTAGCATGACGCGGCCGGGAAGGCGAGCGTTTGGGGCATCCCTTGTGTCCCCTTCCCCTGCAAGGGGGAGGCCGGGTGGGGGTCAGGACCGGGCGAGATATAGCCTGTGCGCGTCTGGCACCCCCGCGATCGGACCCCCACCCCGACCCTCCCCCTTTCAGGGAGAGGGGGAAGTTGGCGCCGTGTGCTCGGGGTGGCAGCGCGGGCGAAACGTTTATTGTGCCCGCTTGAGCAAGCTCCCGTCTCCATAGGAATAGAACCGATACCCACCCGCAATCGCATGGGCATAGGCCTCGCGCATCGTCTCCAACCCGCTGAAGGCGCTGACCAGCATGAAGAGCGTCGATTTTGGCAGGTGGAAATTCGTCACCAGCAGATCGACCGCGCAAAACTTGTAGCCCGGCGTGATGAAGATGGCCGTATCGCCGGAAAAGGGCCGGATCGTGCCGTCAGCATCCGCCGCGCTTTCCAGCAGGCGCAGCGAGGTGGTGCCGACTGCGACAATGCGGCCGCCTCTGGCACGCGCGGCATTGAGACAGGCTGCCGTTTCGGCGCTGACTGAGCCCCATTCGGCATGCATCTTGTGGTCGTCGGTGTCATCGGCCTTCACCGGCAGGAAGGTGCCTGCGCCGACATGCAGCGTAACCGTCGCTCGCGTGACGCCGCGCGCTTCGAGCCGGGCGAAGAGTTCATCGGTGAAGTGCAGGCCAGCTGTGGGGGCAGCCACGGCGCCATCCTTCGCGGCATAGATCGTCTGGTAATCGGTGGCGTCCCGCCCGTCCGTCGCGCGCTTGCCGGCAATATAGGGCGGCAATGGCAACTCACCCAACGCCATGATGGCCTGATCCAGATATGGCCCGGCGAGCGCAAAGCGCAGGCTCACTTCGCCACCTTCGCCTTTGGCGATCACTTCCGCCTCCAGCCGTGAGGCCTCGCAGGCGACGCCTTGCGCCTGATTGCCAAAGCGAACCGTCTCGCCAACAGCGACCTTCTTGGCCGGGCGCGCAAAAGCCAGCCAAGTGTCGGCGCTTTCGCGCTTGTGCAACATGATCTCGATGCGCGCGGACGTTTCCCCGCGCTGGCGCGTGCCGTGGAGGCGCGAGGGGATGACGCGGGTGTCGTTCATCACCAGCACATCGCCGGGCTGCAACAGCTCCGGCAGATCGCGCATCGTGCGGTCCGTCAACCTCTCGCCGGGCGTGACCACCAGCATGCGGGCGGCATCGCGCGGTGTGACCGGCCGGAGCGCGATGTTCGCCTCCGGCAGGTCAAAATCGAACAGGGTGACATCCATCGCGGATTGCCTCCCTTGTGCGCCTGGATCAGGCGTCGGCCATCACTTTCATGGTGACGATGGAGTCAGGGTTGCGCACGGGCTCGCCCTTCTTGATCTTGTCGACATTGTCCATGCCTTCCACGACCTGGCCCCAGACCGTGTATTGCTTGTCAAGGAAGCTCGCATCGTCGAAAACAATGAAGAACTGGCTGTTGGCGGAGTTTGGCGACTGGGCGCGCGCCATCGAGCAGACACCGCGCACATACTTCTCGGCATTGAACTCGGCCTTCAGGTCCGGATATTTCGAGCCACCGGTGCCGGTGCCATTGGGGCAGCCGACCTGCGCCATGAAGCCGTCGATCACGCGATGGAAGACGATGCCGTCATAGAAGCCCTCGCGGGCGAGCAGCTTGACGCGCTCGACATGGCCGGGCGCCAGATCAGGCCGCAGCTGGATGACCACCTTGCCCTTGGTGGTTTCCATGACGAGGGTGTTTTCGGGATCGAGGGACATCAAATCTGCCTTTCGTTGGACGGTGCGCGACCGTGGAACCTGATGGTGAAGGGTCGCCCCGCGATACTCTGTCCAAGGCTTGCCGACAACCTCAATGGTGCGCATTCGCGCATCGCAGCCAGCACAGAGGCCGAGAAACGTTGCCGCAGCGCCTGATCCTGTGTGCCAGCCGTGTGGCGAATGCGCGGCTCGCCAAAGATTGTGCCATCACGGCGCAGACTGAAGCGCACGACCACAAAGACGCCCTGCTCAGGCCCTGACATGGCAGGCGGGCGCCAGCAGCGGCGGAAGGCGGGCGCGATTTCGTTGAGACGCGCCACGGTCTCGCCCGTGAAAGCCGGTGAGCCTGGGTCTACATTGCCAAGCAAGCCGCCCTCGCCGGAGCGGACAGGCGGCGCGGCCTGGCCCCTGCGGCGCTCGTCAGTGCCAAAGCGGCCCTCGATGCCGGGCAGGTACCGTTGGCCGCTGGGTGGCGGCAGGACGGGATTCTGGGAGCCGGATGGCGGTGGCAACACGGGATTTTGCGAGCCTGACGGAGGCGGACGCCCTAAATCCGTCGTGCCCTGCGCCAGCGCGCCGCTTGTCCAGCCGACGAGAGCGGCCAGCCAGACACGGTGGAGAATGTTGATGATCGCCAGGTTTTGACGATCAACACGCATCAGCTGGCATCAGCCTGCAGGCGCATGCGGACAATCTTGTCCGGGCCGGTCACCGAGCCGGATCCGGGAGCGCCCTTCTTGATCTTGTCGACATTGTCCATTCCGGAAACGACCTCACCAATGATGGTGTATTGGCCGGTCAGCGGGCCACAGCCGTCGTAACAGATGAAGAACTGGCTGTTGGCCGTGTCCGGCGCCGATGTCCGCGCCATCCCGACCGTGCCGCGCTTGTAGGGCACCTGCGAGAACTCGGCCTTCAGGTTCGGCAGTTTCGAGCCGCCGCCACCTGTGCCTGTCGGGTCACCGGTCTGGGCCATGAAGCCTGCGATGACGCGGTGGAAGACAACACCGTTGTAGAAGCCTTCCTTCGTCAGCGTCTTGATCCGCGCGACATGGTTGGGGGCGAGGTCTGGCCGCATGCGGATGGTGACAGTGCCGTCCTTGGTTTCGAGCAGGATCGTGTTCTGCGGATCAGGTGCGGACTGCGCCAGGACCGGGCTTGCGAGCAGCATCACAGCGCAAAATGAGGACAAGGTGGCGAGGCGGTTCAACATGATATTCTCCATCAAACAGGCAGGTTTCAAGCCCCTGCCAAGGGTGCAGGACATGCCCGCGTGCTAGCCGTTGCAACGCGCGTGAACAAGCAGATTTCTGCCGCTTCTCATTTTGTTGCGTTGCAGCAACGAATTCTGGCGGAAAATGAGGTTTTTTCGACATTCGATGATGACAATTGTGTGTCAGTCGATTACTCAGCTTTCTAGTTGCAGTCGAAGGGTTCGCCCCAAGATTGCGGCCCAGGTCTCGGGAGGATCAAACGACCGCTTCTGGTCAGATGCGCGGACCACGCGCACGCTGGTTGCGGAATAAAAGACTTCAAAAGGGTGGAACTTCGGTTCCGCCCTTTTCTTTTGGCGGGTTATGCGCGCGCCTTTGGAATCAGAACTCGATGTAAGGCCAGGCCACGAACAGGCCAGCGAAAACAACGCCGGCGATTCCTGTGGTCCAGAGCGCTTTCTGCTTCAGGCCGGGCATGACCGGCGCGCCGGGATCAGTGCCTGCTGTCACCTCCCCTGCCTCCGCCTGGCTTCTGACGCCGAAGGGCAGCATGACGAACAGCACGGTCCACCAGATGACGAAGTAGACGGCAATGCTTCCGGTGAGCGACATGCGGATGCTCCTCAGGCCTGTTCGAGTTCGGTCAGGGTGCCGCAGAAATCCTTGGGATGCAGGAAGATCACCGGCTTGCCGTGGGCCCCGATTCGCGGCTCGCCGGAACCCAGAACACGGGCACCGGAAGCCAGCATCCGGTCCCGCGCCGCAATGATGTCATCGACCTCGTAGCAGATGTGATGGATGCCGCCATCGCCATTGCGTTCCAGAAATTTGGCGATGGGCGAGCCCTCGCCCAAAGGCTCCAGCAGCTCGATCTTGGTGTTTGGCAGCTCGACAAAAACAACCGTCACGCCGTGCTCCGGCTGCGGCAGCGCCTGCGAGACATGCGCCCCCAACGTGTCGCGATAGGTCGCAACCGCGCTGGCAAGGTCCTTCACCGCAATGGCAACGTGGTTCAGACGGCCGATCATGTGGAACTCCATATCAAAGGCGAATGGGGCGTAGTGAATGGCGAATAGGGGGTGACGTTTTCATCAAATGCTTGTGTGCCGGTCTATCTGACACGTTCGATTGCAGCATTCGCCAATCACCATTCGCCATTCGCATCTGCCAATCATATCTCCACCACCAGCGCATGCACGACGGGCTTTTTGCCCCATTCATGTGCCACAGCGCCGCGGACGGCTTTTTCGAGCGAGGTGCGCAAGGCCACCGGGTCCCGTCGGCGGGCCTTCGGCAGCGTCTCGATCAGGTCATCGACGGCGTCGGCGATCAGCTCTTCGAACGGCACACCGTCCCGCGTGCGCGGCGGCAGGCCCATAACGCTGATCTCGGCCTCGCCCGCGATCACGCCCTTGTCGTCGACGGCGACAGCCACCGAGATGATGCCGGCCACGGACAGCTTCTTGCGCTCGGGGATGGTGCGCTCGAGTGCAGCCACCTGCAGCAGTCCGTCCTGATAGACACGGCCATGGGCGACTTCGCTGATCTTGCCGGAGTCGAGACCTGCAATGACGATCATGTCGCCATTGCCAGCCATGATGACTTTCGGCACGCCCTGCGCGCGGGCGAAGGCGGCATGCTCGCTTAGATGCAGAGGCTCGCCATGGGCCGGGATGGCGACCTGCGGCTTGATCCACTCATACATCATCTTCAGTTCGTCGCGGCGCGGGTGGCCCGAGACATGCACCAACTGCGTGCGATCGGTCACGATCTCGACGCCTTGCAGGGCCAGAGCATTGAGAATGCCGCCGACAGCTTTCTCGTTGCCGGGAATGGTGCGCGACGAGAAGATCACCCGGTCCTTTGGCGAGAGTGCGATTTCGGGATGATCGTCCTGCGCGATGCGGGCCAAGGCCGCACGCGGCTCGCCCTGGCTGCCTGTCAGCAGGCAAACGACCTTGTCGCGCGGCAGGAAACCGTATGTTTCGGCCGAGCGGAAGGCTGGCAGGCCATCAAGATAGCCGCATTCACGCGCCACATCGATGACGCGATCCATGGCGCGACCAACCACCACCACCTCGCGGTGGCAGGCATGGGCCGCTTGCGCCACGGCCTTCAGGCGCGCGACGTTGGAGGCAAAGGTGGTGACGGCGACCCGCGCCGGGGCGCTGGCGATCAGCTGTTTGAGCGTGGCGGCCACATCAGCCTCGCTCGGGCTGATGCCTTCGCGCATGACATTGGTCGAATCGCAGATGAGGGCAATCACGCCCTCCTCGCCCAGCTCACGAAAACGCTTCTCGTCCGTCGGCAGGCCAACCTGCGGAGTGGGGTCGATCTTCCAGTCGCCCGTATGGACGACCAGCCCGGCAGGTGTGCGGATGGCCAGCGCGTTCGATTCGGGGATGGAATGCGCCACCGAGACGAACTCGACATCGAACGGCGCCAATGACACGCGCCCACCCTGCGGCACGATTGTCAGCGGGATTCTCGGGGCGCCTGGTTCGTTCAGGCGCTTTGTTTCAAGCAGCCCTGCGGCAAAACGCGTGCAATAGACCGGCACTTTCAGCTTCGGCCAGAGTGCGACCAAAGCCCCGATATGGTCCTCATGTGCGTGGGTGATGATGATGCCAACGAGATTCTTGCGCTCTTCGATGAGGAAGCGCAGGTCGGGCAGCACCAGATCGACGCCCGGCGCCTCGGGGCCGGCAAAGCTGACGCCACAATCGACCAGCAGCCACTTGCGCTGACCCTCGCGGCCAAAGCCATAGAGAGCTGCGTTCATCCCGATCTCACCAAGCCCGCCGAGCGGCAGGAAGACAATCTGATCGGTGTTTGAAGAGGATTTTGCCATCACGTCATTTTCTGGTCAGTTTGCGCGCCCGGATCGGCGCCGAAAAAAAGATCGCCCGCATCGATGGTGCGCAGGCCTTGTGCCGTCAGAAGCTCCAGTCGACCGCCCGCGTCAAGCCCGGTGAAGCGTCCGCTCAGGGGACCGTCGGGCAGGCGCAGCGTCACTGTGGTGCCTACACCTGTGCTGCGCTGCAACCACGCCTCGCGCAGCCCGGCAAAACCCTTGCCGCCATCCCACTGGTTCAGCCGCGACATCATGGCATCAGACAGCGCGGCGAAAAGATCATCGCGCGCGAGCGGCGGCACGTGCTCGTTCAAAGCGGTTGCTGGATAGGGCGTGTCGGCGGGAGCAGACGCGAGGTTCACCCCGATGCCGATGGTGACGCTGAAGCGGCCATCCGGTCCGCCAATGCCCTCCAGCAGCAGGCCGGCAAGCTTGGCGCCCGTGACGAGCAGATCATTCGGCCATTTGAGCGACAATTGCGGCCAGTGCAGGCCAGTCAGCCCGGAGACGGTGTCATGCAGCGCAAGGCTCGCGACAAAGCCGAGCTGTGCGGCCTGGGCGGGTGCGCATGGCTGGGGCAAGAGCAGGCTGGTGTAGAGATTGCCGGGTGGCGACACCCATTCCCGGCCATGGCGGCCGCGGCCGCCCTGCTGCTTGTCCGCCACGATCCAGAGCGGCCAGGGCTGAAGCTGGCGCGCCTCGCTGCGCGCCTCGTCCATGGTCGAGGTCACGGTGGTCAGGTGCAGCAGCCGACAGTCCTGCGCCTGTGCCTCGGCGCCCAGCCGCAGCATCGATCAGAAGAAGGATTTCGCTGCCACAGCAGCCGCAGCCACCAGCGGTGCTGGCATCAGCCAGAACAGCAGCACAACGCCACCTGAGCCCGCCAGCACCAGCTTCAGACCGCGCTCCATCGGCACGAAGGCTTGGCGCGGTTCGTCAAAATAGATGATTTTGACGATGCGGATGTAATAGAACGCGCCAACGACGCTGGCCAGCACGCCAATGACCGCGAGCCAGAAGAGCTTGGCCTCGATGGCAGCAGCAAAGACGTAGAACTTGGCAAAAAAGCCGGCCAGAGGCGGCACGCCCGCCAGCGAGAACAGCAGCATGGCCAGCACGAAGGCCAGCATCGGATGCGTGCGCGAGAGACCGGACAGCTCATCGATCTCTTCGACCATCCCGCTTTCGCGCCGCATCGCGAGAATGCAGCAGAACACGCCCAGCGTCATGGCGAGATAGATCGCCATGTAGATGGCAACGCCCTGCACGCCATTGATCGAGCCAGCAGCCAGGCCAACGAGAGCGTATCCCATATGGCTGATGGAGGAATAGGCCATCAGGCGCTTGATGTTGCGCTGGCCAATGGCCGCGAATGCGCCCAGCACCATCGAGGCGATGGCAACAAAGACGATGATCTGACGCCAGTCACCAATCGCGGACGGAAACGCGCCCATGAAGACGCGCACGGTCATCGCCATGGCGGCCATCTTGGGTGCCGCCGCGAAGAAGGCGGTGACGGCTGTCGGCGAGCCCTCATAGACATCCGGCGTCCACATATGGAACGGCACGGCGGAAATCTTGAAGGCAAGGCCTGCCGAAATGAAGACCAGCCCGAAGACGAGCCCCAGGCCGATGCCGCCCTTCATCGCTTCGGCAATGCCGGGGAAAGCGATGGTGCCGGTGAAGCCATAGACCAGCGAGGCACCATAAAGCAGCATGCCGGAAGACAGCGCGCCGAGGACGAAATACTTGAGGCCGGCCTCGCTCGATTTCGGATTGTCGCGGTCGAAGGCGGCGATCACATAGAGCGCCAGGCTCTGCAGCTCCAGCCCGACATAGAGCGAGATCAGGTCATTGGCCGAGATCATCATCAGCATGCCAATCGTGGAGAGCACGATCAGGATCGGATATTCGAAGCGCATGGTGCCATCGCGCTTCAGGCTGCCTGACGACATGATTATGGCAGCGGCCGAGCCGATCAGTGTCAGCACTTTCATGAAACGGGCAAAGCCATCGACAATGATGGCGCCGTTCATGCCGATGACGCGGCCTTCGCTCTGGACCACGAGCATGATGGCCAGCGCAAAGAGCGCGAGCGCTGCAGCCTCCAGAGCGCGCGTGGCTTTCTCGCCGACGATCGCGCCGTAAAGCACCATGGCC
>JANMMX010000172.1:0-2551 GCA_031373605.1 Allobosea sp.
CAGTCTTCGCATATGGCTTCATGAAAGGTGGTCGGGAAGGGGCGCGTGAAAGCCTGGAGCTCTTCTGGCGCAGGACGAGCGATGCTGGAAAGCTGTCCTCGCCAGTCCAGTCCACGCCAATTGATGCTTGGCTGCGTGCAATTGGTATAAACCAAGAGCCACTGGCCTATCGTGCGTTCGAGATGATGACGCACATGATGTCGCCCTATGAATTCAACCCGCTGAATTTGAATCCACTGAAAAAACTGCTGATCGATACGGTCGATTTCGATGAATTGCGCAAGGGCAACACAACTAAAGTGCGTCTTTGTGCCACGAGCGTGCGCACCGGGAAGCCGCGAATATTCAAGAATGAAGAGATTACAGCAGAGGCAGTCCTTGCGTCAGCTTGCCTGCCTCTTGTCTTTCAGGCGGTCGAGGTGGACGGCGAGCATTATTGGGATGGCGGTTACATCGGCAATCCGGCGATCTATCCGCTGATCTATGATGGGGGATCGTCCGATATCCTGATCGTTCACATCAATCCCATCGTCCGTGAGGAGTTGCCGAAGCGATCGGCCGACATCATGAACCGGGTCAACGAAATCAGCTTCAATTCTTCCCTGATGCGCGAAATGCGGGCGATTGCGTTCGTCTCGAAGCTGATCGACGACGACTGGATCAGGCCGGAGATGAAGGATCGCCTGAGCCGTGTCATGATGCATGCCATTCGGTCCGATGACGTCATGAGCTCATTTTCGGTTGCGAGCAAATTCAATACCGACTGGGGTTTCCTGACCCATCTGCGTGATCTTGGCCGCGAGGCAACAGCCCTTTGGCTCGATACGCACTTTGATGACGTCAATGTACGTTCGAGTGTTGACGTTCGCGGAGAGTATCTTTGATTGACCTGGCTGCGACAGCAGCGCCATGACCAATGCATCCGGACTTCAGGAAAGAGTCTGAACGACAAGGAAGACGAGCCGTGCGCCTGAAAACTGCAGTGACGTTGCTGGTGCTCGGCGGCACGCTGGTCACCGCGCTGCCGCTGCAATGGGTTTGGTGGCGCACAGCGCGCGAGTCGAGCATTGAACTCGTCGATGCCCTGAGCCAGCAAATCTCCTCCACGTTTCGTCGCGAGTGGTGGGACCGCGTGACGGCAACCGAAGCGGCGCATGGCGTGGCAGCGTCGCTGCTTGAAGGCGAGCCCACGCAAGCTGGCATATTGCGTGCCCTCGGTGCGGCTCTTGCGGCCACGCCGGTCCCGTCAGCCCTGACCTTCGACGACAAGATGACCGGAAGGATCGTGGCCACACGCGACAGCGTCGGCAAGCTGACAAGCCATCAGATACCCGCCACCGGACGAACGAGCGAGCCGTTTCCAAAGGCCGGGTGGCGCGAGGTTGAGGTCGACCCGGATGGCGGCCCTCCGGCGTTGGCCTATAGCGGCTCGTCGGTCGAGCCTGGGCCTTTGTCCGTATTTATCGGCATGGATCGCTTCTCAGATCTTCTTGGGGCCATCCCCGTCGGGCGCACCGGCGGCGCTTTCGTTGTCGACCCCAGGGGAGCAGTCAAGATTGCTCCCGGCCTCGCCTCGGCGGCGGCCCTTCTGCCGGTTGCTGAACTGGCGGCCACGATCGTGAAGGCTCGTCCCGCCAATGCAGTGAATATCTTCGAGACGCGTCGGCTGCTCGTGCAGGACGAAGGATATCGGGTTTCCCTCTCGCCGCTGGAGTTCAACGGCTGGCAATTGGTCGTTATCGTGCCTGAAGCGGAATTCCTGAGTGGCATCGAAATGACGACTCGCCGGGCGTTGTTCAGTTTGCTCAGCCTCTCACTTCTGCTTGGGCTGGCCGCTGCCGCTCTCGCCCAACGTGTGCTGTCGGAGCCGGTGACCGCGCTCACGTCGGATCTGGGAAAGATCGAACGCTTCGAGCTGGAAGAGATTTCCCATCGTTCGAGCGGCCTGCGCGAGTTCGACCAGTTCTCTTTCGCCTTGGCCCGCATGGCTTCCGGGCTCGCTGACTTCGCAAAGTTCATCCCAACGGATCTCGTTCGGTCGCTGCTCGCCGATGGCGTGCGCGCGGTTCCAGGTGGCGATACGCGTCAATTGACCGTGATGTTCGCGGATGTCGCCGGCTTCACCAAAATCTCCGAGCGCATGGGTACCAGCGTCATCGAGGTGATCAGCGGCTACCTTGATGTTGTCTCTGGCACAGTCGAAGCGAATGGCGGAACAGTCGACAAGTACATTGGCGACGCAGTAATGGCGTTCTGGGGTGCTCCGCGTCTGGATGCGGATCAGGCGCGCAATGCCTGCCGGACGGCTCTTGCTGCGGTCGATGCCGTGAGGGAGTCAGGCATTACCGATGACCGTGGTGAGCCGCTGCTGGTCAGAATCGGCCTGCACTCAGGAATCGCTGTTGTCGGCAATATCGGCTCCAGCCGCCGCCTAAACTATACAGCCATAGGCGATACGGTGAACCTTGCCAGCCGACTTGAGGGCGTGAACAAGGTTTTCGGAACGTCAATTCTGCTTAGCGAAGAAACCAAAATAGCAGCAGGCGACGCA
>JANMMX010000194.1:0-2618 GCA_031373605.1 Allobosea sp.
GATGCCAGCCACGAAGAGAGCTTCTTCGACTGGCGCCGCGCCCACAGCGTCGTCATCGGCCACGATGTCTGGATCGGCCATGGCGCAACGGTGCTGCCCGGCGTAACCGTCGGCAACGGGGCCGTGATCGGGGCAGGGGCCGTCGTCAGCCGCGATGTCGCAGCTTATTCGATCGTTGGTGGCGTGCCTGCCCGGCTCATCCGCGAACGGTTCGATGCAGCCATCGGTGCCCGGCTCGACCGTCTCGCCTGGTGGAACTGGACCCATTCGCAGTTGCGCGACGCGCTGGATGATTTCCGCGCGCTGCCGATTGAAGCTTTTCTCGAACGATATGAGGTGACGCCGTGAGCCAGGCTGCAAGCGAAGTGCAGATTTTCAGCAATGCGCAGGTGGTGACCGCGCAGGACAGCTTCCTTGGCTATGTGGTCGTCAGCGGCGGGACCATCGTGGAAATCGGAGCCGGTCGCGCACCTGAAGCCGGGCAGGATCTGGGCGGCGATCTGCTGCTGCCAGGCCTTGTCGAGATCCATACCGATCATCTCGAGGCGCATCATCTGCCACGGCCCGGCGTCCATTGGGATGTGGCCAGCGCCGTCTATGCCTATGACGCCCAGATTGCGGCCTCTGGCATCACGACTGTGTTCGACTCGCTGCGCGTTGGTATTGACGAGCATGAATACCGGCCGGGCATTTCTTCAAAGGCCGAGGAGTTTGCTGGCCTGATCCGGGCAAGCGCGGACGCTGGTTTGCTGAAGGCCGAGCATCTCACCCATCTGCGCTGCGAGGTTCCGGCAGCCGGTGTTGTGGCCGAGCTGGAGGCCTTCATGGCGCGCTTCCCGGTGCATCTGATGTCTCTGATGGACCACACGCCCGGCCAGCGCCAGTTCCGCGATCTCGACAAGTATTTCATCTATTACGGCGGCAAGACGGGCAAGACGCAGGCCGAGGTCACCGAGGTTGTCATTCGCCGCCAGAACATGAGCAGCGCGCGTGCCGCCGCCAACCGCCCGGCGGTTGTTGCGCTGGCCAAGGCGCACAACATCAGGCTTGCCAGCCATGATGACACCACGCTGGACGAGGTCCGGAACTCTGTGATCGAGGGGGTGGCGCTGGCGGAATTTCCGACGACGCATGAGGCAGCGCGCGCCTCGCAGGAGGCCGGGATGGCGACCGTCATGGGTGCGCCGAACGTCGTTCGCGGCGGCTCGCATTCGGGCAATGTGGCGGCGCGCGATCTGGCAGATGAAGGGCTGCTGGACATCCTGTCATCGGACTATGTCCCCGCAAGCCTTCTGATGGGCGCCTACCAGCTGGCCAACAGCCGGGGTGTCGAAGGCCTGCCTGGCGCGATCCGGCTGGTGACGGTGAACCCGGCACGCGCGCTCGGGCTGGAAGACAGGGGCGAGATTGCGCCCGGCCAGCGGGCTGACCTGATCCGTGCCAAGGTTGTGGGCAACATGCCCGTGGTCCGCACGGTCTGGCGCGCTGGCCAGCGGGTCGCCTGAGCCCAGCCAATGGCCGAGATTGCAGACGCCATTGCAGCGGACGCCGCCAACATGGCTTCGGCACCTGTTCGTCAGGGCAACGCCGGCATCTTCGTGGCCGTTGCCGGACCAAGCGGCGCGGGCAAGGACAGCCTTCTGGCAGGTGCGGCGACGGCTTTCGCCGATGAGCCCAGGATCATCTTTGCACGCCGCACCATCACGCGTCCGGCTGATGCGACCGAGCCCTATGAGCCCGCGACCATGGCCGCCTTCCGGCAGCGTGTCGAAGACAATGGCTTTCTCCTCTGGTGGGAGGCCAATGGCCATTGCTATGGCCTGCCGATCGCGCTTGGCGCCGAGATTGACGCTGGCCGCCTCATGATCGCCAATGTCTCACGCGAGATGCTGCCAGTCATCCGTGCGCGGTTTGCGCATGTGCATGTCGTGCACGTGACGGCTTCGGCCGAAACGCTGGAGGCCAGGCTGATGCAGCGCGGACGCGAAACGCCCGAACAATGTCGCCAGCGCCTGGAGCGGGCGCTGGAGAAGGACGCTGCCGTGGTGGCCGATCTGCGTATCGAGAATAACGGGCGGCTGCAGGACAGTATAGGGCAGCTGGTTTCATCCCTGCGGGCGCTGCTTTCAGAGCAGGCGCAACATGTCTGACGCCGCGCGCTATGCGATCTATCTGGCGCCCCCGGCGGATGCGCCATTGTGGCATTTCGGCTCCGCAGTGCTGGGCTATGACGCGGCCACCGGACGCGACATCGAGGGCTTCACGCTGCCTGGATTTGACGCTGCCACCTGGCGTCGCATCACCATGCGTCCGCGCACCTATGGTTTTCATGCGACCTTGAAGGCTCCGTTCCGTCTGGCGCCGGGTCGGGACGCGGCGCAGCTGCAGCACGCGCTGCACGATTTTGCCGGGGGGCAGGACGCGTTCGATCTGGGGCCGCTCGGCATCACCGCGCTGGCGGATGCCGCAGGCTATGGCTTTGCAGCATTGACGCAAAAGAAGCGGTCACGCGCTCTCGAGCAACTCGAGGTGGCCGTTGTCAGCCATTTTGATGCCTTCCGCGCGCCCATGACTGATGAGGAGCGCGCCAAGCGCAATCCGGACCGTCTGAGCGAGCG